>JASHYS010000458.1 GCA_030042915.1 Acidobacteriaceae bacterium | reverse complement strand
TCGCCGGGCGCCGGCGGTGGCGGCGGAGTTGCGGGCAGAGTCGCATCTGTCGGCATGCCCGGCGGCACGCCCGTGTCTGCTGCGCCCGTAACTGCCTCCTACACGCAGCCTCAAACCACGAGCCTCGAAGTGCTCTCGAAGCCACCGGTCGAATACACCGCTGAGGCTCGCCAGCTGCGCATCCAGGGCGACGTGGTCCTGAGCGTTACCTTTCTTGCCAGCGGCCAGGTTGTCGTTCACGGCGTAGTCCACGGTCTAGGCCACGGCCTCGACGAGGAAGCCATTCGCGTGGCGCAGCAGATCCATTTCCGCCCTGCCACCGTAAACGGCCGTCCGGTGGACCTAACCACGCACGTCACCATTACTTTTCAACTGGCATAGGGCAGCGGAGCTGGCGGCGTCAGCGGAGATGGCGCAATCAGGCTGGGGCTGCCAGGCTGGCGGCGCCGCCGAAGAATTCACTCCTCCTCACGGGCAAACATTCTTTCGATTCGCCGGTCGGGGATCAGCCACATAAGCGCAACCAGAACGTAAGCCGCCTGCGAGACCCAGCGATTCCAAAAGGCGATTGGGATGGCAATCGCATACACCAGCAGCGAGAGCTTCGCTTTGCGGTCTCTGCCAACCGCTTTCGCCAAGAGGGAATCCTTCCCATCTGCGGCGATCAGCGCGCGGGAGAGGATCGCGTATGCGATTCCCGACATCAACAGATCGACTCCGTAGAAGGCGGTTGGCAATGCGCCGAAGTTATTGGTGCCCATCCAGCCGGTAACGAAGGGAAGCAGCGACAACCAGAAAAGAAGATGGAGATTTGCCCAGAGCACGCCACCTGAAATGCGGCGCACTGCGTGCAGCATATGGTGATGATTGTTCCAGTAAATCCCAATGTAGATAAAACTCAGCACATAGCAAAGGAACAGCGGCGCGACGGGCGCCAGCGCTGACAGGTCTTCGCCGTGTGGAATGTGCAACTCAAGCACCATGACAGTGATGATGATTGCCAGAACCCCGTCACTGAATGCTTCGAGTCTTGTTTTGTTCATGCGTCGCTTCTGCCGGCTTGCTCCCTGGCTCCCGGCCCGGGTGGCTTGCTCCCTGATCAGTGCGGCCTTCCCGGAAGCACAAAGTGCTCTTCGCAGCGCGGTTCGTAGTTGTCGCCGGCCATGATGATCGGGCTGGTGTAGGGTGCGGGCTTGCCGCCGACCAGGCGTTGCGGATACAGCGCCTTGGCTCCGCAACTGCAATAGGCCACCAGCTCGGTGATGTTCCCGGCGTATGTGCGCACCAGCCACGAGAGATCCAGCATTTCGCCAAAAGGCATGCCGCGAAAATCCAGCTCCAGGCCCGAAACCATCACATCATAGCCCGAGTCGAGCAGCCGCTTGGTGAAAAGGAAGAGATCGTGAACGAATTGGCCCTCGTCGAGCGCGATGCACTCCACGCGCTTGCCGATGCGCTGTTCGGTAGCTTCAATCACCGGCAGCACCGACCATGGATCGAAGGAAGGAAACTCGACGGCTTCCATTTTTCCGCATCCGTTGCGGTTGCGGCTTTCCACCAGACCCGCTGCGGCCTTGGTATCGGCGCTGGGCTTGAGCAGCATCACGGTCTGCTTGGCGTATTCGCGGCGCGTTTCGATGCGGCGCAGCAGCTCCGCTGTCTTGTTGCTCCGCATCGGCCCGACAATCAGTTCCAGTTTGCCAAGCACGTTCGTCTCCGGCGACAGTTCACAGTTCGCAGCATGCCGCGAAGCTTTTGAGACGTGGGCAGAAAACATTCTGAAGATCAGCGCTGAACGAAGGGCTGCCGGCGGGCAGCTTTCAGGTTTTTCCTGTTCCCTGCTACCCGATCCCCTCTTTTCACGCCGTCGCTCTCTGCGCCTCGCGATGGTGTCCCAGCCGCACGCTTACGATCTTCGATACGCCCGGCTCCTGCATGGTCACGCCATAGATCATGTCGGCGGCCTGCATCATGCGCTTGGAGTGCGTCACAATCAGGAACTGCGTGTCGTGGCTCAGCGAATGCAACAGGTCGGCGAAGCGGCCTACGTTGGTCTCGTCCAGCGCCGCGTCCACTTCGTCGAGAACGCAGAACGGGCTGGGGCGGAACTGGAAAACGCCGATCAGTAATGCCAGCGCGGCCAGCGCTTTTTCGCCGCCCGAGAGCAGCAGCACATTCTGCAGCTTTTTGCCCGGGGGCGAGACCACGATGTCGAGCCCGCTTTCGGCCTGGTTCTCCTCGTCGCTGATGCGCAGGAATGCCTGGCCTCCCTGGAAAAGCTGCGCAAACACGCGCGCGAAATTCTCGTTGATGCGGGTGAGCGCCTCATCGAACTTGGTGCGCGAAATCTGATCGATTTCGCGAATCGTTTCCTGCGTGTTTTCGATGGACTCGATCAGATCCTGCCGCTGGGTTTCCAGGAATTCGTGGCGCGCCTTGGTTTCCTTGTACTCGTCAAGCGCCATCATGTTCACCGGGCCCATCTGCTCCAGGCGCTCGCGCAGTCCGCGGCAAATCTCGTCTTCGGCAGCCAGCTCTTCGCCGGCCAGCCGCGCCATCTCCGCATCGTTGCGCAGCACCTGGGCCTCAAC
>JASHYS010000457.1 GCA_030042915.1 Acidobacteriaceae bacterium | reverse complement strand
GCATCAGCCGCGGAGGCATGGCGCTGACCGCCTGGCCGAAGGTGCCGCTGGAGATATTGCCCTCGACCGCGGCCGGCCCGAAAAACTGCGCGTGGTTGAAGACGTTGAAGCCCTCGGCGCGAATCTCGAAGCTGCGGTTTTCAGTGAGTGTGAACTCGCGCGAGACGGTGGCGTCGAGATCTTCCATACCGGGCCCGGAGAAAAAGCGGCGCCGTGCGTTGCCCATGGTCCCGAGCGCGGGCAGACTGAACTGGCCGGCATCGAAGACCGGTGCGCCGTGGCGTGGGTCAGTGTTGATGCTGAGCGAATGGCCGCTCCACTGGGGCGTGTCGACTCCATTGTTATTGATGCCGTTGGGAATGGTGCCCAGCAGCGAGGTGTCGTTGTTATTGAGCAGGGTGACAGGCAGGCCGGTGGTGAAGCGCGCGATGCCGGCGACGTTCCACCCTGCCACCATTGCGTGGACCAGGCGCTGCGCGCTTTTGGGCTGCGGAATGGAGTAATTGAATGATCCGACGAAGTTGTGGCGCAGGTCGAAGGCAGAGAGGCCGCGGCTCAGCGACGGATCGACGGGATTCACGGGATCAGGCAAACCGGCCGATTGATCGATCGACTTCGAGTAGGTGTAGCTAGCCAGCAAATCGAGCCCGTGAGTGCGGTGGTTGAGCGTGGCCTCGAAGGCATTGTAGTTGGCGTTGGCGATGGTTCGCTGCAGTTCCACGCTGCCGAAGGCAGGACCGAAGATGGTGCGCGCAGCCTGCTCGTTGAACGGCCCGCATGCCGCGCCCTCGCTGAGGCACAGCGCGGGATTGGCAGGATTGGCCTCTTCGAGCACCAGCAGGTGATGCGAGGAGGTGCCGACGTAACTGACCGTGGCGAGGCTCGAGCCAAACTGCCGCTCCACGCTCGCCATCCAGTGTTGCGCGTAGGGAGTGACGTCGCGCGGATCGACGGCGGGAATGCCGACCAGCGGCTCAAACTGGCTCCAGTTGACGGTGGAGTTGGGATTGTTGCGGCTGGCTCCGTAGGCCACATGCTGCAGCGGGAAACGCTGGCCGGCATTGACGCCCGTAGCGGCCACGGTGAACGGCGAGGCGAACAAGGGCGGTGCGGCGGAGGTGTAGGTGTAGCCGTAGGGCGGATTGGCGCTCATGATGCCGGCGGACAATCCCTCGTAGGCCGTGTAATACATGCCGTAGCCGAGACGGACGCTGGTCGAGCCGGCAGGGCCGACGAGCTTGTCGAGAATGCTGCCTCGCGCATCGGGTGAGGGGGCATAGGCGATGCCGATGCGCGGCGAGAGATTGTTGCGGGGCGGCGCCAGCGACGAGGGAACACCGGGATCGCCGGGAAAGACGAGTCCGAGCGGCGCGCCGGGAAAAACCTGCGACTGCTCGCCCTGAACCAGAGTCTGCAGCTGATTGAATTTTTCCAGCCAGGGCCGGATGCGGTCCCAGCGCACGCCGTAGTTCACGGTGAGCTGGTTGGTGAGTTTCCAACTGTCCTGCGCGAACGCGGCCATGTAGAGATTGCGGTTGTAAAAGCTCTCGGCCTGACCCTGCGTGTAACTGGACGCGACGCCCAGCAGGAAGTCGGCGAAGTCCACACCGGTCTCAGATCCGTTGAAGCCGAAACTGCCGTTGAAGACCACGTCGGGGTGGGTGTTGATCTGGCTGGAGTGTATTTCGCCGCCGAACTTGAGGCCGTGTTTGCCCACGATGCGCGAAAACGCGTCGGTGACTTCAAAGATGTTTTCGGCTTGCACCAGCGCCGTAGTGTCGACGCCGAGGGTGAAATCGTTGAAGGCTACGTTTTCGACGCCTTCGGTGGAGGGTTGCAGCGGCACGATGCCGTTAAAGCCCTGAACGGCGAGCGTGGGGCCGACGCCGCCGCGGGGCTGGCCCACGGAGTTGTCGTTGCGCATGTAGCTGAGGTGTGCCTGGTTCAGCATCGATGAGCCGAAGGTTTGGGTGTGATCGAGGCTGGCCAGCTGCGCGCGCCCGCTCGAGGTTGCATCGAAGCCCGGCACGTTGGCGCCGCCGGTTGCGTTGGGATAAGGGTTGTCGAGCGAGTATTGGTCAAGAAAGTAATAACCGGTGAGGGCGCTCTTGCCGCGGGTCCAGTCGGCGCGCAGCCCGCCCTTGTTGTCCTCGAGAGTTTGCGCGGCGTTGGCCGTCTCGAAGACCGCGCTGCCTGCGTTGGGCTGCGGAATGGAGGAAAGAAGGTATTTGGCGGGCGCCGACCAGATGGATTGCGGAATCTGTCCGGCTGGGAACACCTGGGCATAGGGTTCGCCGGCGGTCACTGTCTGGCCCAGCGCCGACGACAACTGCGCAGCCCACGCGCCGCCATTCACGCTGCCCGTGAGCGGGACCTGGCTGAAGTCGCCCGCACGCTCGGCCAGCGACGGAACGGCGATGTCGCCCGTGTCGAGGCCTTCAGTGAGCCGCGTTCCCTGGTAATCGGCGAACCAGCGCGCGCCGGTATGAAAAGCGGGGCCACCCACAGTGCCGCCAAACTGGTTCTGGCGGTAGGCGGCGCGGTCAGAGGAGAAATAATTGCGCGCGTCGAGTGCGGTGTTGCGCAGAAATTCGAAGACGCTGCCATGGATCTGATCGCCGCCGGATTTGGTTGTGACCAGGATCTGGCCGCCGCTGGAGTTGCCGTACTCGGCGTCGAAGTTCGAGGTGAGCTCGCGAAAGCTGTCGATGGAGTCGAGGTTGGGCATGATGGACGTGCCCATGTTCACGTCCTCTTCCACGTCGGCGCCGTTGACGCGGAAGCCGTTGGAGTACTCGCGCTGCCCGCTGATGGAGAGATTGCCGGGGTCGGCGCCGCCGGAGGGCGGCGTGGACGCGACGCCGGTCATAATCACCGCGCCCGGCTGGGCGGTATTGACCGGCACAATGCCCGGCTGCACGGCCATCAGATCGGTGAAGTTGCGGCCGTTCAGCGGGACGCTGGCAATCTTCTTGGCCTGCAGCGTCTCGCCCAGTTGCGTGCTGGTGGTCTCAGCCGCCAAAACGTCGGCCGTCACTTCAACGGTAACTGAAGTTCCGCTGATGGCGAGCGTCACGTCAAGATCGGCGCTGGGCGCGGCTGCGCTCACCGTGGCCTGGCCGTGATAGATGGCGAAACCCTGCGCGATTACCTCGACGGCGTAACTGCCTTCGACCGGGACCGCGATCTGAAAGCGTCCCTGCTCGTCGGTCTGCTGGATGAGAGGCGCCTGGGCTCCGGGTTGGCGAAGCGTGACGTCGGCTCCGGGCAGCACCGAACCGGTGGCGTCGTGGACCAGGCCGCTGATACGAAGACCGGCCGCGTCCTGCGCGCGCAGCCCAAGGGGAAAAACCGCCAGAAAAAGGACGAAAAGGAGATGAACTTGACCCTTCAAAACGACCACCTCAGGAGAATCGTGGATTGCGGCGACTGCCTGCCTTGCGCCGGAATCCGTCGAGGCCCATGACTGCAGGCAGTGTTTATATGCGACCAAATAAGTCCGTTCTTTTCTGTGATACAGGTCACTCGATTGTTGAGGTCATGCCGGGCTCGGCCGGCGGCGGCCATATGGCCAGGGCTGTGGCGATGGGGCGAAAGGTCGGACCATTGACAAGCGCTGACCCAGGAAGGGATTACCGGTGTGGACGCGCGCCAGTAACGGAAGTTAGCCACATCAGAAATATGTCTTGACAGGGGATATGCTGTCTTGAAAGGATTTCGCGGGTGGGAAACGAGGTCGGACCACCGTTCCCTGCGAACGTATACAAGCCTTCTCCCAATGTGAGCGCAGGAGGCTTGACCACAGACAGAATCAATCGCATCTCTGGAGGCAATCCGATGCAAAAATTCGATACCGGGCTAGCTGTACGGCTCGTTCAGCGTGTGGCGAGGGGGCGTGTGCTCCTCGTCTGTCTCTCCGTTTTCGCAACCCTTTTACTTGGCGGCGGCATGCTGCGCGCGCAGATTGCCGGTACGGCCAACGTCCAAGGCACCGTGACCGATCCCACCGGCGCCGTGATCGGCAAGTCCAACGTGGCCATCACCGATGAAGCCACGGAGGTGAAGCGCACCACCGTCAGCGACAGCAGCGGCATCTATCTGTTTCCAGCTCTCCCGGTGGGCACCTACGACCTGAGCGTGACGGCGACGGGCTTCAAGGTCTACGAGCAAAAAGGCATCGTTCTTGAAGTCGGCAGCAGCATCACCATCAATCCCACTCTGACAGTGGGCAACACCTCGCAAAGCGTGGAAGTCCAGGCTGAAGCTCTTGCGCTGCAAACTGAAGACGCCACCTTCAAGCAGACCATCGACCAGACGGCGGTGAGTGAGATGCCGCTGAACGGCCGGCAAATGACCGCCCTGATCACGCTATCGGGCGGCTCCAGCGCTGCTCCCGGCGGCGACTTTACGGGGAGCAAGTACGACTACCAGACCATCGCGGTCTCCATCGCCGGCGGCGGAGGCAACACCACGCTGTGGCGCTTCGATGGCGGCGACAACCAGGACTACATGGCCAACGGCAACCTGCCTTATCCCTTCCCCGACGCTGTCGCCGAGTTCAGCGTGGAATCGACTGACCTGGGCGCGCAGGACGGCGGGCACATAGGCGGCATGGTCAACGTGGTCACCAAGTCGGGAACGAATCAGTACCACGGCTCAGGCTTCGAGTTCATCCGCAACAACTACAT
>JASHYS010000456.1 GCA_030042915.1 Acidobacteriaceae bacterium | reverse complement strand
GCCAGGCGCAGCCAGGGAGCTCCATGCGTGGCGCGGAGGGCCCATGCGGGCTCAAAAGGGGTTCGGATGGCGTGAATTCCGCATTGGTGCGCCGCGCGCAGCACAGGATGGAGCGCCTGGGGAAAGATGTGCACATGCCTGTGCGTATCGATATGCGTCAGGCGCAGCCCGCGCTGCTGCAGAACGCTGATCTGCGCTGCGGCTTCGGCTTCGATTTCGGCGACGCGAATGCGGCCGGTTAAAAGCCGTGCGTGGAATGCAGCCAGTGAATAACGAAAGCCTCCGGACCGGTGATCGACGAGGGAGGGAATCTGCTGCGCGGGCAGAACCGGGTCCCCATCCATCAGAACCAGGTGGCAGCCCACGTCCAGCGAGGGGTTGGACTGGGCCAGCGCAATGGCTTCACCGGTAGCCGCGGCGCGCGCCATGAGTGACGTGCTGGTGACCACGCCGGCCTTGTGGAGCTCGATGATGGCGCGATTGATGCCCGACGTCTGGCCGAAATCGTCGGCATTCACAATAAGACGGCCCACGGGGTGAGTGTATCAAGGGGAAAGGCGGAGCTAGCGCGCCCAGCCGGAGAACCAACGAAGAACTACTTTTTTAAATAGCGATCAAACCAGTCGACGGTGCGACGCATGGCGTCAATCTGGTTTTCCCGTTTCACGAAGCCGTGCCCCTCATCAGGATAGTAATGTGCATCGACGATCTTACCCTCCTTCTTCAGGATCGTCTCCGCCTGTTCGGCTTCTTCCTCGGGATCGCGAATGTCGTTGGCGCCCTGCAGGATCAGCAGAGGCGCTCTGGCGTTCTTGAAATATTTGATGGGCGATGCGTCCTCATACGACTTGTGGTCCTTGACCGGGTCACCCAGGATGGACTGATCGTACTGCTGGAGCATCGGTTCTTCATGCTTCTGTTCGGTTAGCCAATCGGTAATCCCGAACAGCTCCACGGCCGCGGCCCACACATCGGGAGTTCGGCCGATGGCAATCATGGCCATGTATCCCCCGTACGATCCTCCTGTAATGCCGATCTTGCCCCGATCGACGTAGCCGGTGTCGGCGAGAAAGCGCGCGGCGTAGACCTCGTCTTGCAGATCGCCGCCGCCAAGGTCTTTGTAATTCGCGCGCTGAAACTCCATGCCGTAGCCGGTCGATCCCCGCACGTTTGGGGCGATGCAAACGTAGCCGCGCGACGCGAGGGCGGCCGCGGTTTTGTTAAAACTGTCAACCGTCTGGCCGGTGGGTCCGCCATGGGGAAGCACAACGCCGGGGTTCGTGCCGTCGCGCTTCAGGTTGAACGGAACCCACAGAAAAGCACTGATGGTCTTGCCGTCAAAAGTCTTGTAATGGACCAATTGAGACGAAGACAGGCGCGAGGGATTCAAACTCGCAACCGCCGAAAACGTCAACTGCCGGGACTTGCCGGTAGCCAGCTCATAAACCCACAGATCGGCAGGCTCAGTAGAGCTTTGGTGCGAAATCAGCAGCCGGTCCGCGCCCGGCGAATATGCGATTGGATTGCCCGCAGGAGAATTGATTCCTTCCGGAAAGGAAAGCTCGGACGCTTGAAGGGTCCGGGAATTCACCAGAAAAATGTCGGTGCGTCCGTCGGCATTCAGAGTGTAGTAGAAGCTCTTGCCATCGGGCGAAAAATCTCCGGAACGCGCCTCCCATTTTGTGTCTGTGACCCAGGTTCGTTTCTTGGTGGCAACGTCGACCAGCGCCACGTTTTCGTATCCGCCTTTTTCGTTCGAAGTGACCAGCAAGGTCTTCCCGTCAGGAGAGACGTCCGAGGCGAAATAGAGTATGTCCCCCTGGTGGGGCGTGAGGTTTTCCATGCTTCCTGTTGCCACGTCCACCCGGTAGACATCAGAGTCGGTTTCCCCGACATTAAAACGGTTGGAAAAGATGGTGGTACCATTCGAACTCCAGAGTGCGCCCGACCAGTCGCGGTTCTTGTCTTTCTCGTCAGTGAGCTTCCGCACTTTTCGAGTCTTCCAATCCAACAGCGCAATGTCATCGTTTGAAGAGTCCTTGGGCCGATATGACATCGCCAGGGTGCTGCCGTCTGGAGAAAAATGTGCGCTGCCCTCTGAAATGTCCGGCGTATTGGTCAGATTGATGGGCTCGCCCCCATCGCTCGGAACCGCAAATAAGTCGTAAAGTTCGCCGCCACCGAAATCCTGCTCGTAGACAATCCACTTTCCGTCCGGTGACCACACGGCGCCCGATTGGCGGTCATCGGATTGCAGCAACTGAATCGGCCATCCTCCCGATGCCGGCACTTTCCAGAGATTAAAACGGCCGGTCAGGTTCGTCGTGAAAACAATCTGCTGGCCGTCTGGGGACCAGGCCGGCCCGAATGTGCTGCGAGCGTAATAGAGCTGATCAATCGGCACCGGGCCGGCGGCTGGATTCGCATCGGACACGATCGACATTGGGTCGGTAATCTGGCGGTCATCGGGCGAGCCGGCAGCGAGTAACAGAAGGCCCGACGCGATGAGGGCCAGCGCGATCGTGATTCGACAGCCAGTCGTTTCGGATGCCTTCTTCATCGTTTCCACCTTGGTCAGCCAGGTTGGCCGGAATCTGGGACGGGGAACTGGGACGAATATACAACAGTCTTCGAATTGCGAAGATGGCCGCTCGTTACTGTCACTTTGGTATTGAGGAATTGCGGGGGCTGCGAAAGTTCCCTGGAGTCGGACACGGCAAGCGACCGTCGTTACGCCAACTGACTGATTTCCTGGTGGGCAGTGCAGGGCTCGAACTGGAGCCGTTTTTCGGGCGTCTGAGCCCGCAGGCGAAATCCTGAGTCGGCCGCGCCGGACGAAGGACCCACACCACCGCCTCTGTTTGCTGAATGGTGGGCAGTGCAGGGCTCGAACCTGCGACCTCCTGCTTGTAAGGCAGGCGCTCTAACCAACTGAGCTAACCGCCCACTCCGCGGTGCGCAAAGCGCAGCTTCCCTTCATGATACCAGTGTCAAACTTTGCCTTGCGCACCCGCGTGCCAACTCCGCTAACCCTTCTGGCTTCGCTAGCAGAGCAGGCCCGCCGGACGCGTCGAGGTAACCCGCGCCGGTAATGGCCCGAACCGACGATTGATGGGGATCTTTCTCTGCGGTCCGATCCGAAAATGCTAAAGTTGCTCTAGACTTCAAGCCCGGTTCGGCGATCGGCTTAACTCGTTGCGGAGGTCCGAAGATGGCGCAGCGCCCCGAGACTCCATTCGACAACATCGAAAGCTCGCACGAATACGTCACCCTGCTCGCGGAAGCAGTAGAAGTCGCGATTGCCGAAGTCGAAGCCGATCTCGCGCAGGCTGGCTCAGACGGCGCCAACAACCGCCGCGTGCAAGCGCTGCAACTTGTCCTGTTCAATTTGAGCAAGCTGCGCGGGCATATGTCCTCAAGCCGCAGAATTCTCAACGATCTGCGAACTTTGCGCCGGCTCCTGCTGGCGGAACGGTCGCTCAAGGACGAATTTAGCCAGGCTGCTGATTAGGCACGCGCCGGCCAAAATCCATTATGCAAAATTGCGGCGCCCGAAAAACGGACTCAGGATTTCGCCTTCGGCCTCGACCACCCGCAAAACATCCGTAATTCCTTATTGCTGCAAGGAAAGGTCGAATTTGCCCCAAAATCGGCTGTATTGGCCGGTCACGACAAGTTGCGATCCTGGAACGGCAGTCAGTTGCAGATTCGCCTTGCGGGTGATGGGAATTTTGAGAGTGGAAAACACCTGCACGAGCTCGATTGTGCGCTGCCCAGGCGTGATGGCGAAAGCGACCGTTTCACCCATTTGAATGGGCCGCATGAGTTGACCATCAACGAGGATGGTGCACGTTAATCCGCCGAAGAAATCGACATAGTTTGAGAGGATCAGCGTGAACGTGACCCAGGCTGGCGACGTGGGCGCCTGGGCTCCAATGGGAGCGGCTTCCGGCGCAGAGGGAGGAGCACCAGCCCCAGTGTCAGTGGATCCTTCGTTCGCACTTGCCCCGCATTGACCACAGAATGCAGCGCCCTCTTTCAGCAGTGCGCCGCACTTGGCACAGTGCCTGACAGCGGCTCCGCATTGCCCGCAAAACTGCGCGTCCTCTTTCAGCGGTTGGCCGCAATTCACACAGCTTGGCATCAACGCTCCTTGAATCAAAAAAATCGATTGGGGGGTGCGAGCATCATAGACGCACACCCAGGCAACGTCAACCAGTCCGCGCCGCAAAAGAGTCTTCGCGCGCCGGCCAACCTGCTCGGCGATGATAGAAGAAGCAACAAAAGCGGGTAAGACGGTGAGCGATTCACGGCCCGGATCGGACAAGTCGGTGATCGTGGTGGGCGGCGGCGTGGCCGGCATGAGCGCGGCGTCAGCGCTGGCCGAGAGCGGATTCCACGTGCGTCTCGTCGAGCGGCGCGCCTACCTGGGCGGACGTGCCAGCTCCTATCGTCATCCCGGCGTCGATGAGGTCATCGACAATTGTCAGCACGTGCTCTTTGGCTGCTGCACTAACCTGATCGGGTTTTACCGGCGCATCGGCGTGGCCGATCGCATCCACTGGACGAGCAGCATGACCATGATCGAGCCGGGCGGCAGGCGCACGCGCCTGGCCTCCTCCCGCTGGCTGCCGCCACCGCTGCACGGTTTGCCCAGCCTGCTGATGGCCAACGCCCTCACGCGCGACGACAAAAAAGCGCTGCTGCGGGCATTTCGAGCCATTCTCAAAGTCAATCCAAAAGACGGCTCGACGCAGTCGCGGCTCGGCGACTGGCTGCGCCGCAACGGTCAAACCCAGGGCGCGATCGATCGCTTCTGGCGGCTGGTGATTGCCAGCGCGCTCAATGCGGATGTCGACGAGATTGCGCTCAACTACGCAGCCAAAGTCATCCGCGAGTTGTTTTTGAACTCGGCGCAGGCAGGCAACATGGGCATGAGTACGGTGCCGCTGAGCGAGCTCTACGATGGCGCCGCGAAATATTTGCGCGATCATGGCGGTGAAGTGGTGTTCAACACCGGAGTCGAGGCAGCCGAGTGGGATGAAGAGATTTCGCAGTGGACAGTGCGAACGCGCGCGGGCGCACTTATGGCCGACTACCTGGTGCTGGCGCTGCCGTTTGAGGCCATGGCGAATCTGCTGCCGCATATGCCGCCGGCGGACGGCTCTCAGGCTCTGACGCAGATGATCGAGCGGCAGGAGCACGGCCCAATTTGCAGCGTGCACCTATGGTTCGACCGCGAAATCACTGAGCTGGAGCATGCCGTACTGCTGGATCGCGAGATTCACTGGATGTACAACAAGAGCCGCTTGCAGCCGTGGCGAAAAAGCCGGGGAAGCTACGTGGAACTGGTGGTAAGCGCGTCGCACAAGTTCGCGGCATTGAGCCGCGAGGAGGCCATCGAGCTGGCCATGCGCGAGCTGCCGGAGTTTTTCCCCGCGGTCGCGGGAGCGCAGCTCGAAAAAGCGGTGCTGGTGAAGGAAGTACGCGCCACGTTCACCGTGCCGCCGGGGATTGACGCCGCCAGGCCGTCAAGCGCGTCTCCGTGGCACAACTGCGTGCTCGCCGGAGATTGGATCTCCACGGGATGGCCCTCCACCATGGAGAGCGCGGCGCGCAGCGGACACCTTGCGGCCGAGGCCGTGTGCGCCGCGCTGGGCGAGCGGCGGAAGTTTCTCGTGCCCGATTTACGGCCGCGCGGGTTCATGCGGCTTGTTCGATGAGAGACAGGCAAGGTTCCGACCTTCCCGCAGGTAACCTGGTGCGGCTCTCTGATGGGGAATGCCCCGGCACACAGCCGTGCTATTGCGCAGCACGGCATACATTCCTATGATGGCCCCATTCGCGATCATGCGGATTGGTGTCCGTTTGAGCGTGCCCTCCGTCAGCTGATCGCGCGCCGGCATTCAGGCCAGGAGGCTTGGAGCTATGTCGCGGCTCGACAATTTGAAACGTGCGTTGCGCAGGCTCGGCGAACCGTATCGGCCACGGTCTAAACGGTGGCCCGCAACCGGTCTGACCGTCATTTATGGGTCCGACTCCACCGCCAGCCCGGTCGGCATCAAAGACATCAGCGTTTCCAGCATCTATCTGCTCACTCAAGAGCGCCCCGGCATTGGCGAACAAGTGAGCCTTCTTCTCCGCAAGCAGGGAGTGCTCGACAATGGCTCGGAAATGCAGATTCCCCTGAGCGCCCGGGTCGCCCGGCTCGCAGAGGACGGCATCGTACTGCTGTTTGTTCTGCCGCCGGGCATGGATAAGAAACTGTTCGAAGTACTCCTGCAGAACATCGTGAATGTCACCGATCCTGATCAAGGCGCGGAGATGTTTCGCACCCTCCGGACTTTTCTCTTCCTATGCCGCCTCTGTGGGGCCGGCGCCGAAGAGGCGATTGTTCTGCTGGATGGTCAACTCGACGCGCACCGCACTGCCAACTTCTTCAAGATGGCGCTCGCCGCCGAGAATTTCGTTGCCTTATTTCGCGATGCCGACCGCCTGCATGCCCATCCCAAGGTGGTGGAAAGTATCCTGCGCCTCGGGTCCTGGGCCCAGGACGAATTGAGCCTGCAATTGTGGAAAGGCCTGCTCATCTCGTCCTGCTCGATCGATGCGCCCGACGACTCCAATCAGGTCCTGGTCGACATGCTCGTGCAGATGACGCCCACCCAGGCCAGGATTCTGGTTTACGCGTGTGAACGCCTCCTGGGCCATGCGCCGGAAACGAAAGATTCCGCCGCCAATTCCATCGTTCTCACGTCAAGCGAGATGATTCAGCTCACCGGCGTCCACGACCGTATCAGGAATGCCACCGACCTCGCGTATTTATTCAATCTGGGATTGATTGAGAAACTTTTCGACTTCACCTCGTATAACGAAAGCGACAATTTCGATATCACACCCACCAGCCTTGGCCTCGAACTCTACAAGCACTGCCACGGCTCCCGTGAAAAGATCGAACCGCTTCTCGCTGAGGGAGCCAAGGAGCACCTCGCCGTTTTCCTGCCGCCGCCGATACCCAGCGACTTCTCCCTTCAGGCCCGGACATCCATATCACTCTACTCTGACCAGTAGCGAACAGCAGGCAACAAGCAACAAGAATGCAGCGATTAGAGATTAGGGATCAAAAACCTCGGGCTCCCACTCCAGCCGAAAACCGAACACCGACCACTGGGCGCGCAAAGTTGTTCTCTGTTCCCTGATCCCTAGGCCCTAATGCCTGTTCCCTGTCTTTAATGCGCGAGCAGGTAGACGCCGATGCACACCAGCACTGCAGCCGCCCATCTGCGCCCGTCGACATTTTCCTTGAGGAAGATTTTGCCGGCGACGGCGTTGGTGACCAGGGTCAGGGAAGCGCTGGCGGGAGCAACCAGGCTCAGGTTGAGGTGGTTGAGCGCGAGCAGCAGCGCAAAGAACGCCACAGCGAGAAAGAAAACCCCGGCAAAAAACAGCGGGCAGGTGACCACAGCGCGAATCGCGCCCCAAATCCCCGAGCGGGCGCGGATGACGTCGAGATCGCCAATCGATTTCATCGCTGCCGCGGTGAGAACTTCACCCGTGGTCGATGTCAGCACCACGGCGGCGATCATGGCGGCCGCGGCCCAGGGATTCAAAGCTGCTGCTCCGGGTGCAGCGAGCGTCATCATCGCGGTTGCACCTCGCTTGCTTCCTCTGCCTCGTGCTCGCCATGTATCGGCGCCGCCCGCTGGGTGAGTGAAGGCCCCTGGGCGACGAAGCTGACGCCGAGCGTGATGAGCACAATGCCGGCCCAGCGCTCCAGCGAGATGGTTTCGTGCAGCCAGAATCTCGAAAGCAGCGCCACAATCACATTGCCGAGCGCCGTGGCGGGAAGGACGAAGGTCAGATCGGCCCAGGACAGCGCAGTCAGATAGCTGGCGAAGAAACCGATGAGCAGAACGATTCCACCGGCGATCCAGGGTGTGAACACCGCGGCGACCAGCGCAGCGGGATGGGCGAGCGAGATCGAAGGCATCGCGGTCATTCCGCGGGAAAGGCAACTGTCGCCCAGCGGAGCGCAGATTGAAACCAGGCCCAGGATCAGGTATTGCCGCGGCGAAAGCGTGTGGTGTGACATTCGATCGTTCAATTCGATGCAGTTGCCGCTGCGCAGGTTTCGGCTATAGAGGATTTCGCCAGTTTCCTGTCGTTACTCAGACGATCCGTCACCCTGAGCAAGTCCGCCGTAGGCAGACGACGCGAAGGATCTGCGTTGTCCTTTCCGTCTGACCGCTGCCTAGGCGTCGGCGCCCACGGGCGTCGACGGCGTAGCCTGCTGGTTGCGCGCTTCCTTTACCATGCGATTGCGCTGTGCGCGCAGCTTGAGGTACGACTTGGCCTCAACGTAGAGCCGGGGCACATCGCGGTTGACAATGGCCTTCCACACCACGCGAAACGCCGCCTTGGGACGGAAGTAGTACTCATCGTAAAAACGGTGCACCATCTCCAGCACGTAATCGGCAGGCAGGCCGGGATATTCGATGTGCGCCATCTGGTGGCCGCCCTCGTCCTGCATCGACTTGTTGGTGATGAACCCGTTCTTGGCCGCGTACTCGTAGAGCTCCGTGCCGGGATAGGCGTGCGCGATGGAAACCTGGATGGTCTCCACGTCAAGCGACTTGGCAAACTGAATGGTGTTGCGGATAGACTCCTTGGTCTCGCCGGGCAGGCCGAGGATGAAGTCGCCGTGGATCACCAGGCCCAGATCGTGACAATCCTTGGCGAAGGCGCGCGCGCGTTCCACGGTAGCGCCCTTCTTGATGTTTTTCAGGATTTGTGGATCGCCCGACTCGAAGCCCACGATGAGCAGCCGGCAACCGGCTTCCTTCATCGCCTTCAGCGTTTCGCGGTCCGTGGTCACGCGCGAGGTGCAGCTCCACGTTAGGCCCAGCGGCTTCAGCTTTTCGCACAACTCGACTGTGCGCTGCTTCTGGATGTTAAAGGTGTCATCGTCGAAGAAGAACTCCTTCACAAACGGGAAGTTCTCTTTGGCCCACTTCATTTCGGCGGCCACATCGTCACTGGAGCGCTTGCGCCATGCGTGCCCGCTGAGCGTTTGCGGCCACAGGCAGAAGGTGCACTGCGCCGGGCAGCCGCGCGTGGAGTAGAGCGCAACAAACGGATGCAGCAGGAAGGGAACGTTGTAGCGCGTCACATCGAGGTCGCGCTTGTAGATTTTGGTCGCCCACGGCATCGCATCCAGATCTTCCACCTGCGGCCGGTCGGGATTGTGAATGATCTTGCCGTCTTTCTTGTAGCTGATGCCCAAAATCTCGTTCAGCGGCTTGCCCTGCGCGTACTCCACGATCGAGAAATCAAATTCGCGGCGGCAGATGAAGTCGAGGGCCGGGCACTCGTTGAGGGCGCGGTCAGGATCGGTGGTGACCGGCGGGCCGACGAACGCCACGCGGATGGAAGGATTGGCCGCCTTGATGGCTTCGGCGAGGCGCTGATCGCCCTCCCACCCTACGGTGGAAGTGAACAGCACCAGAAACTCGTAGCCCTTGCAAATCTCAATGGTTTCCTGGGCGGAAATGTGATGCGGCGGGGCGTCGAGCAGTCGCGAACCCTCGAGCAAGCCGGCCGGATAGGTCAGCCACACGGGGTACCAGTATGACTCGATCTCGCGCGTCGCGGGCCAGCGCGAACTGGCGCCGCCGTCGAAGTTTTCAAACGAAGGGGGGTTGAGGAAAAGTGTTTTCAATGGCATCGGCATTCCTTCTTATTTTATCATTCGCTCACTTTATTAGACGGCTTTGGCTGCACCCGAATTCGCTTGCACACCCGAAAATATTTGCCGCGTTGGCTCCGATAAGCTTTTTAAAATCAGAGAGGTTCTGCGTGGCGGCTCCCCGGCGAGGCGGCGGGGGGTTGGTTTCCGGGTTCCCACCCGTCGTTGGCCTCTGGATCGCGCTCGATGGGCCTACCCCGGATGGGGGATCGTGATCCCGGGCCGCTGCTGTTATAACCCCTTAGTATCGCCACACATTCTTTCCCCCCGATCGCGATCCAGTAGAGGCCACGCATGCCTTATAAGCCAAGGGTTGCCTTTGCATTCGTCATCGGATTCGTCGCCATTTTTGCGCCCATCCTCGCCTCCGCTTATCTCGCCTGGAGAGAAAGCGTGGCCACGGAGAAGACCCTCGGTCTTACCTACGCCCAGGATGTCCTGCACCGCACCGAGGAAACCGCCCTCCAGTTCGAAGCAGCACAGCAAAAAGTGGAGCAGGCCAAGTTGCCCGCTTGCTCGCCCCAGGACATCAAGCTCTTGCGGGAGGTCGATCTTGGGTCCGGTTTCTTCAAGGCGGCCGGACGGATCGCAAACAATACTCTGCTTTGCACCTCGCAGGGAGTCATCAGTCCCATTTCTCTGGGCAAGCCGGACCTGGTCACGGAGCAGGGAATCTCAGAGTATTTCGGCAAGCAGCTTTCGCCCGAGCCGGGGCACGCGCTGAACGTCTACGCTTCAGACGGATTCGCCATGATTGCCGACCCCGAGCTGGCGGTCGACGTTTCCACTGAGGGCCCGGATGTGGAGTTGGCGGTATTCATCCCGTCGGCTCTCGATCACGATCGCGTTGCCACCGTAGGACAGAATCTCCCCTCCGATTGGTTCGAACCCGTATCCGAAGGAGCCCCGTCCACCGTGCTCAGCGACGGGTACCTGGTGACGCGTGTGCGATCGGCAAAATGGGACGTTTCGGTGGTGGTGGCAACTCCGCAACGCTACGTTTTTCAGCGCATCCGGCATTTCGCCCTCTTTTTCATTCCCGTCGGCGTCCTTTGCGGCGCTCTGTTGGCCTGGGCAGTCAGCTATCTCACGCGCGTTCGCTCCTCGTTCCCCACCATGCTCCGCCGCGCGGTCAGAGACAAAGCCTTCTACGTCGAATATCAGCCGGTGGTCGAGCTTGAGTCGCGCCGCGTCATCGGCGCCGAAGCCCTGGTGCGCTGGAGCAGCCGCTTCGCCGACATTCGGCCCGACTACTTCATCCCCCTGGCCGAAGATTGCGGCCTTATCCATCTCATCACCAAGCAGGTGATGGAAATCGTTACCGACGATCTGCCGCGACTCCTGAAGATGGATCCGAATTTCAAGGTCGCCATCAACATGTCGGCGGCCGACCTGCGCGACTTTGCCACCATCGAAGCCCTGGGCGACGTGCTGCGCGCATCGGGTGCAGGTCCGAACAACGTTGAAGTCGAAGCCACGGAGCGCGCCTTCCTGCAGGGGCCGGAAACCGCGGAGCTGCTCGAAGAGCTGCGCAGACGCGGCTTCACCATCAGCATCGACGATTTCGGCACCGGCTACTCCAGCCTCTCGTGCCTGCAATCGCTGGCGCTCGACACGCTCAAAATCGATCGCGCGTTCGTTGAAACCA
>JASHYS010000455.1 GCA_030042915.1 Acidobacteriaceae bacterium | reverse complement strand
TGTAGATGGTTCTCGAACCGTTGATGGAGACCTAATTAGAAGCTTTGGACTAGAAGCTGTTTCATAACCTCTGCGAGCCGCCTGGAGCTGTTCCCTCAGGGGCTAAAGCCCAATGTTTTCGCAGCTTTTGCGGCACGACTCAAGCCACCCCAGCGACGAAGACCTGTCGCCGGGGGCCCCGAAAAGTCGTGCCCTTTCAAAACAGGTTTTGAAATAGCTTCTAACGTGCGCCGTTGCCGTGGGCGGCGCGCTGCGCGGCCAGGCGGCTTACCTGCTCGGTCTGCTTGACCATCTCGTGGACCGCGAAGCCCTTTTCGGCGAGGGCGCCGGTAGGGCAGGCCTGGATGCACTTGCCGCAGGAGGTGCAGTTGGCCGCCTTGCCCCAGTCGTCTTTGAGGTCGCTGACGATGCGCGAGTAGATGCCGCGGCCGCCAATCTCCCATACGTTCGCTCCCTCGACCTCGGCGCAGACGCGCACGCAGCGCGTGCACAGAATGCAGCGGTTGTGATCGAGAACGAAGCGCGGGTGCGACATGTCGACCGGCATGCGGGGGTTGTTGTAGGCGTAGCGCACGTGGGTAATGCCCAGGTCCTGCGCGAGCGACTGCAGCTCGCAGTGGCCGTTGGAGACGCAGGAGGAGCAGACATGGTTGCGCTCGACGAGGAGCAGCTCAACGGCGAGGCGGCGGTAAAGATCGAGCTTGGAGGAGTGCGTGACGATGGACATGCCCTCCTGCATGGGCGTGGTGCAGGCAGGCAACAAACGCTCCGTGCCGGCC
This sequence comes from Acidobacteriaceae bacterium, assembly GCA_030042915.1. Next base: position 3,437 of record JASHYS010000455.1, on the reverse strand, counting down.
AGCTCCACAACGCATACGCGGCATGCACCCACCGCGCTCAAGCCCTTCAGATAACAAAGGCTCGGGATCTGTCTTCCGTTGGCGCGCGCCACCTCAAGGATGGTTTGCCCTTCCTGGGCGGTAATCAACTCGCCATCGATACGAACCGAAATCGTTTTGCTCGGCAAAGGGTCACTCCTTTCCATTTCTCAGGACACCGCGCTCCGGAATCATCTCGTGGTCACGGTGCTGCGCAGGTCGCACCGCAGGCAACGACGGCACTCCTCGAGAACTTCCTGGGGGCTCAGGTTGGGAACAACCTCCTCCTTTGACTGCACGCGAACGCTCGCCGGCATGGGGCGGGCGGCGTGGCGGCGGCTGAGGCGCGGCTCGGGCGGAGCCTGGCCGCCATATTCGAAAGGCGGAAAGAGTTTTTCCCACCGCATCTCGCCCATCAGGCGCTCGTCGATATTCATGGCTGCCTGCTTGCCGCAGCCCATGGCGTTGGAGACGTTGGACGCGCCGGTGATGACGTCGCCGCCGGCATAGAAATTGGGCCGGCTGGTTTCAAAGGTGTAGTGGTCGACGATGATGGTCCCGGATTCTTTCAGCTCGAGGCCAGAGGCGCGACAGAAATCCTGGTCGAAGGTCTCGCCCACGGCGAGGATGACGCAATCGCACTCGAAGCGCTGCACCTCATCGGTGGGAATGGGACGGCGACGGCCCGATTTGTCGTACTCGCCCAAGCGAGTCTTGACGACTTCGATGGCTTTCACATTGCCCTTAGCGTCGCCCAGAATGCGGTGCGGCGCGGCCAGAAAGACGAAGCGGACACCTTCTTCTTCCGCGGCCTGAATCTCCTCGTCGATGGCGGGCATGTCTTTGCGTTCGCGGCGGTAGAGGATGGTAGGCTGCCCGCCCATGCGCAGCACGGTGCGGGCGGAGTCGATGGCCGCATTGCCGCCGCCGACGATGGCAACGCGCGAGCCCACGATGATGGCGTCGCGCCGGGCGACGGCCTCAAGGAACTGCAGGGCGGGATAGACGGCCTTCATCTCGGTTCCAGCAAGGTAGAGCCACGATTCCTTCCAGGTGCCGATGGCGATAAAGAGGGCGTCGAATTGCTCGGCGAGGTCGTTCAGGGACAGATCGACGCCGACGCGGGTGTTGAACTGCATTTTGACGCCGGCGGCCTCAATGAGATCGAGCTCGCGGCGAAGCACAGACTTGGGCAGCCGGTACTCCGGGATGGCAAAGCGCAACATGCCTCCGGCTTCGCTGTGCTCATCGAATACCGTGACCTCGTGGCCGAGCATGGCGAGATAAAACGCGGCGGTGAGTCCGGTAGGTCCGGCGCCGGCGACGGCCACCTTATGGCCGGTGGGAGCAAGCTTGCGCGCCAGAAGCCGTTCGATCATGGGGGCAAAGCGATCGGACTGGTAGATCGCGTCGGCAATGAAGCGATGCACCTCGCGCATGTTCAGCGCCTCGTCGAAGGATTGGCGGCGGCAGCGGTTATCGCAGGGATGCTGGCAGACGCGGCCAGTGGACGCGGGTAGGGGATTGTCGAGAACGACAGATAGGAACGCATCCTCAAGGCGGCCCTCCTGATAGAGGGTGAGGAAGCGGGGAATGTTCATGTGCAGCGGGCAGCTGTTCTCGCACGGAGAGAAGGTGAGCTCCTGGCAAACGCCGGCGCGGCATCGATGGGCAACGATGTGATCCTCGTACTCCTCCCGGAAGTGGCGCATGGTAGTGAGCACAGGATTGGGCGCGGACTGGCCCAGGCCGCAGAGAGAGCATTCACGAACCATGCGGCACAGCTCGTCGAGGCGCTCGAGCATCTCGTGGGTTCCGTCGCCCTTGGTCACCGCTTTCAGGACGCGCAGCGCCTTGTCGAGACCGACGCGGCAGGGAACGCACTTGCCGCAGGATTCCGGGTGCGTGAACTCGATAAAATAGCGGGCCACATCGACCATGCAGTTGTCTTCGTCCATCACCACCATGCCGCCGGAGCCCATGATGGAGCCGAGCTGGGCCAGGATCTCGTAATCCACGGGCACATCGAGCATGCTGGCGGGGATGCAACCGCCGGATGGACCGCCAGTCTGCACCGCTTTGATCTTGCGGCCATTGATGGCGCCTTCGCCGACGTCGTAGATGAAGCTCTTAAGTGGAGTGCCGAGCGGCATCTCCACCAGACCGGTGTTCTTGATCTTGCCAACCAGCGAGAAGACCTTAGTCCCCGGGCTCTTGGCGCTGCCGGTTTCAGCAAACCAACCTGCGCCGCGCATGATGATGGGCGCAATGTTGTACCAGGTCTCGACGTTGTTGATGTTGGTGGGCTTGCCGTAGAGCCCCTTCTGTGCCGGATACGGCGGACGAGGACGGGGCCGGCCGGCATGTCCTTCGAGCGAGGCGATCATCGCGGTTTCCTCGCCACAGACGAAGGCGCCAGCGCCACATACGATCTCGATATCGAAGTTATATCCGCGGCCGAGAATGTTGGCGCCGAGCACTCCGTATTCCTTTGCCTGCTCGATGGCGCGCTTGAGGCGATTGATGGCCAGCGGGTATTCGGCGCGCACGTAGATGATGCCGTCGGTGGCGCCGGTGGCGTAAGCGCCGATCATCATGCCTTCGAGAAGGGCATGAGGGTCGCCTTCAATTTCGTTGCGGTTCATGAAAGCGCCGGGGTCGCCCTCGTCGGCATTGCAGATGATGTACTTGGCGTCGGACTTGGCTTTGGACAAGTAGTCCCACTTGTTGGCGGTGAGGAATCCGGCACCGCCCCGGCCGCGCAAGCGCGCAGCCTTGACCTGTTCGATGACGGATTCGGGGCGGCCATCGATGAGCACTTTGTAGAGCGCCTGATAGCCGCCAACGCCGATGTACTCCTCGATGTCGGAGGGACTGATGAGGCCGCAATTGCGCGTCACGACCTTTTTCTGGCCCCGGAAAAACGGAATTTCATGCCAATGCGGGATCTCAGGATAGCCCTGGCCATAGCGGACGTGGCCGGTGATGTGATCCCACTCTTCGATTTTACAAAAGATGAGATCGGGTGGCATGACGCCGGAAGAGATGGACTCAAGGATGCGTGTGGCGTCATTGGACTGCACACGCGAGAGCACGACCATGGGGAACCCGGGCAGGCGCACGTTGACCAGCGGTTCCTGGAAGCAACAGCCGAAACAGCCCACAGCGTCAAGCATGACCTCAAGGCCGCTGTGGTCGATAGCCGCATACAAGGCGTGATAGACCTCTTCGGCGTCGTTGCCCTGGCCGCAGGTGCCCATGCTCACGGTAATGCGAGGTATGTTCGGCGTCAGCTTGGCGAGCCCGGCTTCACGAACGGCATTGAAGACGCCAATATCCTGGATGCGCGGCATTTACTTCCTCCCTTGTGTCATGGCCCTAACTTCGCGTTGCAAGGTGCGTTCATTCACGTGGCTCAA
>JASHYS010000454.1 GCA_030042915.1 Acidobacteriaceae bacterium | reverse complement strand
CCGGCTCACTGCCCCGGCTGGTTGGCTTCGCTCGCGTTCATTGCGGCTCTCCTGCCCTCGCCACTTTGTGCAAAGACCGTTGTCTTTTGGCAACCCGGATTCCCAACCGTAGCCAGCGATCCCGTGGATCGCGCCACGCTGGAGCAGGCTCTTGACGGCATGGATCCTCAATTCCTTGACCTCAATTCACTCAATGATCCCGCCGCGCTCACTGATGCTGGCCTGCTCGTGCTGCCTTACGGTTCGGCGGTCCCAACCGGCGCATGGAAAGCGATTGAGGCGTATCTCCACGCCGGCGGCAATCTGCTCGTGCTAGGTGGGCAGCCATTCCACGTCCCGGTCAGCGAGGCCGGCGGGAACTTTGTTGCCGCATCGGCACAGGATACATACGCCCGCGTGCTCGGCTTTCAGCACACCTATCAGGTTCCCGCTCCCACCGATGCGCACTTTGCCTGGAGGTTTGGCTACGACTTTCCGCAGACCCCGCAGATTCGCGCACGCCGCTTTTTCGCCGTTGCGGGCCGCGTCAACGGTCTCGGCTACATGGTCAACACAGATGGCGATTTGATTGCGTCTCCCATAATCGTCGCCGATCATACATTCGGCCCGGAGCGGGGCAGCCGCATCGTTGCCCTTGATTTCGAGCCTGAGCCAGGCTATTGGCAAACCCAGGATGGCATCGCCCTCATACGGCAATCTGCTTTCTATGCAGGCCAGGGCGCCACACGGTTTTCCGTCGAATTGCTCTTCAACACCATCCGGCCCGGCGAACCGCCGCTCATCACCGTCCACCTCCGCAGCCTGCACCGGCAACAATCCGGCATCGCAGCCGGCGCCGAGATCAAGCTCACACTCAGTTCAGGTAAGCAGATTGTCGATTCGGCAACCCTCCCCGTCGCCGATTCCCGCATCGCGGATGTGGTCGCGCCTTTCCACAAGGCGCTCGATCCCGGCTTCTACACAGTTTCCGCGACCCTGACTCAGGGCGACCACCTCCGCGAGTTTTACCAGAACGGCTTTTGGGTCGCGGAGACATCTTCCCTTGCTGCAGGATCGATCTTTGGCGTGAAGGGCGATTTTCTTACTCGCGACGGCGTGCCGTACTTCCCGGTCGGCACCAACTACTTCACCACTGAAAACAGCATCGAAGACTTTTCCGGCCCTAGAAACGCGGCCATCTGGGACAAGGATTTCGACCAGATGGCGCGCCACGGCGTCACCTTTGTGCGCACCGGCGTGTGGATGCCGTATCTTCGCTTCGTTGACGGCGACACAGGGGGTGCCAACGAGCGCTTTCTTCGTAACCTTGAAGCCTTCCTGCACTGCGCCCAACAGCACAACATCGCGGTGAACTTTACTTTCTTTGCATTCGCTCCGCGCACCGGCGTCGTCGGGCCCACCGGTCCCGATGCCAGCCCGCCTAATCCCTACACCGATCCTGCGCAGGTGCAGTTGGAGCAGGCCTACATCCGCTCCGTCGTGGAGCCCTTCAAGGATGTTCCCTGGCTCACCTGGGACCTGATGAACGAGCCCAGTTTTTCCAATCCTCTGCATGTCTTCAGAGGTAACTATCCCAACGGCGACTCCACTGAAACATCCGCGTGGCATAAGTGGCTGCGCCAGAAATACGATGCCAATCTTGCCGCGCTCGCCGATGCGTGGCGCGTTCCTCAAGAGCAGCTTGTCAGCTTCGATGTCATTCCCTTGCCTTCACCAGCCGACCTCACACCCTCGCGCAACGGAAACCTCAACGACATTCGCGCCCTTGACTATAACCTCTTCGCCCAGGATGAGTTCATTGATTGGGTGCGCTCGATCGTAGGTCTCATTCGCAGCCTCGGAAGCAGGCAACTGATCGACATTGGTCAGGATGAGGGCGGCGTTCTCGACCGCGTGCTCAACCAGTTTTACGCCGGCGCGGGCGTCTCCTTCACCACCAACCACACTTACTGGCAGGACGACGCTTTGCTCTGGGATTCCGTGGCCGCGAAGCGCGTTGGCGTGCCCAATATCACCGGTGAAACCGGCTACCAGCCGGTTTGGGCTCCCGACGGCGCCTGGCGCTACGACGAGTTCACCGGCGTCGACCTTATCGAGCGCAAATGGGCCCTTGGCTTCGCCGCAGGCAGCACCGGCGCCATGCAGTGGGACTGGGGACGCGATCCCGACTTTGGCATGCTGCGCAGCGACGGCTCAGCCAAGATTTGGGAAGACCGCATGAAGGACCTGGGCGATTTCGCCCGCAAGGCTGCTCCTTTCGGCACTGGCATTCTTCTCCCCGACGTCGCCATGGTTTTGCCGCAGTCGCTTCAGTTATCGGTCGGCAATTCGTTCGCCGTCGAGGCGCAGAAGAAAACGGTTCGTGCGCTGTATGGCTACGCTCGCAGCCAGGCGTACGCTGTGGGCGAATACCAGCCGGAGTTGCTTGGCTCGCCAAAGCTGATGATTCTTCCATCGCCCATGGGACTCGCCGAGTCCTCGTGGCAGGCGATTATGGATCACGTGAAGGCCGGAGCGATATTGCTCGTAACCGGTCCCTTTGCCGCCGACCCGCACTTCCACGATACTGGCCGGCAGGAAACGATCAGCCTCCCATATCAAACTGAGCCGCTGACCCTCCGCGAACACCTCATGCACTTTCCCGGTGGCGACGAGCAGCTGAGTTTTTCCGGTGACAAAACCACCTACCTGAGCCGCGCCGTTTTACCCAGCGGCGAAGACTGGATTGAAAAGCCGCTTGGAAAGGGAAGAATCCTCTTCGCTCCGCTTCCGCTGGAACTGAACGACAATCTGCAGGCGCTGGGCGATGTCTACAGCTACGCGCTCAAAGTTGCCGGCGTCACACCCATCTACACCACCACACTCAAGGATCCGGGCATTCTCATCTGCCCCACAAGATTCCCTGAGGCCACCCTCTATGTCATTACCTCTGAGTCGAATCAGACCGCGGTCAACTTCACCGACGTGCGCAGTGGACAGCGTTTTGCCGGAACACTGGCCAGCGGGCGCGCGGCCATTCTGCTTGTTTCATCGGATGGCCGCTTGCTCGCCTCCTACAATTGGTCGGGCTCCTGATCGCTCCGCGCCGATCTTACTGCACAAACGTAACGATGCTTTGTGCGGGAAGCGTGTAGCTGAACTGCCCGTTGGTCACGGTGACGGCGGATTGTGCCGCGAGCCCAGCCGCAGAGGTCGACTGGTACGGCGTCAACGAGGTCACATCTCCGCCGCTCAGCGTGAACGACAGTGTTTCCGATGATGTATTGGCGTTGATCGCGACAATCGCGTAGTTGTCGATCGTGGAATTGCCCGGCGGGTAGTCATACGCCGAAATATAGACGCCGGACTGCGGGTTCGCCGTCGCCGACACGCGCACGAATCCTCGTTGAATGAACTTCGAGTACTGGCCCATCGCGTCGCCCATCACTGTCACGTTCCCGCCGTTGTCCACCAGGCCCCAGGTACCGGCAGCAGTTGCGCCGCTTCCGACAGATTCGCCGAAGAGCCCCCACCACACAAAGGCGTTGTATTGGCCGGTCACCATCGAGTTATGGATCGATTCTGCGTAGGTCGTCAGAGCTTCGCTCCAGGTTGGCGTCGACGTGCTCAAGGGGCCGAACTCGGTCATCCAGAGTTCTTTTGGCGTATCGCCCGAAGGGATGCTGTAGGGCACAATCGAGCCGCCACCCAATACCTGATAAATGTGGCCGCCAATGATGCTGATCAGGCCCTCCGCATTCGCGTCGTTGAGCGACGGTGCCGCATCGATCGGATTGAAGACATCCGATTCCGGCATGATGAGCTTCGTGGAATACGCGTCCGAGGTAATTGTGGAGGCATTGCCTGCTATCCAGCTATCCATCTCCTCAGGCAGCCAAACGCAGGATTCGTAAGTCGTGTTCTCTTCCGGTTCGTTCTGCATCGAGACTGCGTAAAGGTCGAAGCCGTTCGTGGTATTGAAGAATTTGACAAAATCCTCCAGGTAGGTGGCGTAGTCGGCGTAGTAAGTTGAATCCAAGTAGCCGCCACAATAGCCCGTCCCTTCGGCGCAGCTATTGAACGACTGGTTCCATGTCTCGCCGTCATCTGACACACTGCTGTTGCCGTTCAGC
>JASHYS010000453.1 GCA_030042915.1 Acidobacteriaceae bacterium | reverse complement strand
GAAAATGTTTGCCGGCTTGATATCGCGATGCAGTATGCCCTTGCGATGGGCGGCGTCGAGAGCATCAGCCAATTGCACGCCGAGTTCGAGAACCCGCGGATAGGGTGTGGGGCGGTGCTGCAGGAGCCTTTCAAGACTATCGCCCTCAAGGAGCTCCATCACGATGAATGGAGATTCAGAGGACTCGTTAACTTCATAGATGGTGCAGATACCCGGATGGTTCAGCGATGAAGCTGCACGCGCCTCGCGCCATATGCGCTGCGGCGAATCATTGTTGTTGCGAGATGATACGGTGATGAGCTTGAGCGCGACGTGGCGACGGAGTTTCTGGTCGACGGCTTCATAAACTACGCCCATCCCGCCTTGGCCCAATCGGCGGACGATGACGTAGTGCCCGAGGAGGGTTCCGGAGGCAAGCTCGCTCACGTCATTCATTTTGCTTCCTCGAAGCCGCAAAGACAAATGACGCCCGGGAACGGGGCAACGAGCTAGACGTTGTACGTTCCCGACGAAACCTTGCCGCCGTGTCCAGTCCAGTTGGTGTGGAAGAACTCGCCACGCGGCTTGTCGACGCGCTCATAGGTGTGGGCGCCGAAAAAGTCGCGCTGCGCCTGCAGCAAGTTGGCCGGCAGCCGTTCCGCGCGGTAGCCGTCGAAGAACGCCAATGCCGTGGAAAGCGCCGGCGTGGGCACGCCCAGTTTGATGGCCTGCATGACCGCCTTGCGCCACGACGCCTGGTACTTGTTGACCACGCGCGAAAAATACCTGTCGAGCAGCAGGTTGTCGAGTTGCTTGTTTTTCTTGAAGGCGTCTTTGATCTTGCCCAGGAACTGGCTGCGAATGATGCACCCGCCGCGCCACATCAGCGCGATGCCGCCCATGTTCAGGTTCCACTTGAACTCCTGCCCCGCGGCGCGCAGCAGCATGTAGCCCTGCGCGTAGCTGATGATCTTGGCGCTGAACAGCGCGCGCCGCACGTCCTCGATAAACTTTGCTTTGTCCCCCGCCTTGGGCCGGCTCTTGGGCCCGCGCAGCGACTTCGACGCCTCGGTGCGCTCTTCCTTTAACGCCGACAGGCAGCGCGCAAACACGCTTTCGCCAATCAGTGTAACCGGCTGCCCGGTATCGAGCGAGCTGATCACGGTCCACTTGCCTGTGCCCTTCTGTCCCGCCGTATCCAGAATCTTGTCCACCAGCGGCGTGCCGTCGTCGTCCTTCTTGGCAAAGATCTGGCTTGAGATGTCGATCAGGTAGCTGTCGAGCTCGCCCTTATTCCATTCGACAAACACTGTGTTGAGCTCGTCGGGCGTGAGGCCAAGGCCATGCTTCAGCAGGTCGTAGGCTTCGCAGATGAGCTGGATGTCGCCGTACTCGATGCCGTTGTGCACCATCTTCACGTAGTGCCCGGCGCCCTCCTCGCCCACCCAGTCGCAGCACGGCGTACCGTCGTCCACCTTGGCCGCGATCGCCTGGAAGATCGGCTTCACATGCGGCCACGCCGCTGGATTGCCGCCAGGCATGATCGACGGGCCGTGCCTCGCGCCTTCTTCGCCGCCCGAAACGCCGGTGCCGATATAGAGAATCCCCTTTTCGGCCAGGGCTTTGGTGCGCCGCGTGGTGTCGCTGTAGAGCGAGTTGCCGCCGTCGATCAGAATGTCGCCGGCTTCAAGGTGCGGCAAGATCTCCTCGATCATCTCGTCCACCGGCGTGCCCGCTTTCACCATCAGCATCACGCGGCGCGGCTTCTTCAGCAGGCTGGTGAGCTCTTCAATCGAGTGCGCACCAACCACTTGTGTTCCCTTGGCCTCGTTGGTCAGAAAATCGTCCACCTTCGAAACGGTGCGGTTGAACACGGCCACTTTGAACCCGTAGTCGTTCATGTTCAGCACCAGATTCTGTCCCATCACGGCAAGTCCAATAAGTCCGATATCACACGACGCTTCAGGCATACTCTTCTCCAAAACAGGGAATTCTATCACTGCAAATGTGGAGTCAAGTTCAATTGTATTCGGCTGGTCTGACCTCTGGGAGCAGCAGGGATTTCGCATTCTAAAGCATTTCTCATCGAGAGTGATTGGTTGGGTCGTGCAGAAGCTTCACGCGCCCAGGAGGGAGATGAAAGCGTAAGCGATTCAAAAATGGGACATTTCCCAGCGACTTGCCGGCTGCCTCGATCCCACCCCCGCGCCAGTCAGTGACCCACACAAAAGCACCATAGCTGCTGCAATCGACCGTCAGAAGATTGTCACCGAATCATCGCTGCCATCCCCGTTTTTTGAGCCCCTCTTCCATCTCCTCCCCTGAGGGTGGGCCGCCTTGCCCGGCCGCCCGATCCATCCCATAAGCCAAATGGAATCAATACACAAGCTCATCCGGCGCAGGGGAAGTTTTGCACCGGCTCCGGTGCTGAAAACCGCGCTTTCCTATTGATTTTTCAAGAAATTATCCGTAAAATAAGAATCGTAGTAGTTCCTCGGGCCTTACAGCATCCCCAGCCCACGTCCGAGGGAGTCAGACGAAAATCCTCGTTTCAAGGACAAGAAAATTCATGGCAAAGCGTCGTGGAAATCCAAATTGGGGCAAGCCGGAGCCCATTGGCCCGGTTGTGCCCACGGTTACCTCTTTTGAGCAGATCACCAAGGAGTTCAAGCTGCCCCCGGACCAGTACATCCGCTCGACCCGCCTGCGCGAGTGGGCGCGCCGCAACAAGAATTCCAAATATATCCCAGAGGCATTGCTCGAGGCCTGGGGCTTTGAGATTGAATCCACGTTGTAGGATTTTCGCCAGTTGAACCAAAAGCGCCGCCTGCGGGCGGCGTTTTTGTTGGTCGCAAGAATGCCGTTTCCGAGTTCGCCCGGATGAGGTCTGCCCAACTTTTTGGTTTGCCTCGGCGAATGAGAAGCATGGGGCACCGAGCGATGGAGTCTGTGCGTTGACCCAGTCCCGCCCCCACCCTAGCCGCAAAAACAAAGACGCGGCTAGGATGGGCCACCCAGTACCCGGTTTCGTGCTCCATGCGAAAATAAAAACGCGCCATGCCCCAAGCCTCCCGCACTCCCGAGCCGCCCTTTATCGACGTTCCCGGCGCCGTGAGCGAGATCCGCGCCGGCCGCATGGTGGTGGTGGTCGACGACGAGGACCGCGAGAACGAAGGCGACCTGACACTGGCCGCCGAGCATGTAACTCCCGAGGCCATCAACTTCATGGCCCGCTACGGCCGCGGCCTCATCTGCCTCACGCTGACTGAAGAGCGCGCCGACCACATGCGCCTCTTCCCCATGACTGCGCAGAACTCCTCGCGCTTCGGCACGGCCTTCACTGAATCCATCGAAGCGCGCGAAGGCGTGACGACTGGGATCTCGGCTGCTGACCGCGCCCACACCATCCGCACCGCCATCGATCCCACCTCCACTGCGGGCGACCTCGTCCGTCCCGGCCATGTTTTCCCCTTGCGCGCCCGCCGCGGCGGCGTGCTTGTGCGCGCCGGCCAAACCGAGGC
>JASHYS010000452.1 GCA_030042915.1 Acidobacteriaceae bacterium | reverse complement strand
CGCTCCCGGCGGGCCTGAGTACGACGACGGGCATTGCTCGCCTGAAAACCGCGAATGGCATGCAGGGTAAGTTGCAATCCTTGCGCCCCGCGAATCAATCCAGGCTATCCCTCGCGCAACCAGGCGCAAACGGCAACAGCGCGCCGCCCAAGCTAGGTGCAGAAAGAGAAAGAACGCTTGCCTCCAGCGGCCACGGCGGAACTCGCGGCCACGGCCAGATCAACTTCAAGAATGCGCCCCGATCAACCGTCGGGGAGAAAAAGCAGACCGGTTCCACGACGAAGAAGAAGCCGTCGAATTCTCCCTTCAACAATCCCGCCAACCTGGGCATGCCAACCGAGCCTACCGAACCAACTATGCCGACCGAGCCGACTGATCCGACCGATCTCGACAAGTTGCCCCATGACTAGACCGGTTTTCCAGTCATATTCCTGGCTCCGGTCGACACCATCTCCGAAAATGCGATAGCCCCAAAGGTTGCGCCAGGAATCGCCTTATGTCTGCGGGGGCGCCTCGTGCGCATGGCGCTTCTCCCAGATTTTGGCATCCACCAGGAAGCGGAACCAGAAGGTCTGCAGTACCCAGAAGATGAGCCCTTGGACGCCGTCGAGAAAGCCGAGCCGGAAAAAGTAGCGATAGATGAATAAGGCAAAGGGCCGGAAAAAAAGCGGCAGTCGGTTATATTTCTCGCGCAGGAATCGCTTGCGTTCTGCGGGATTGCCATGGGCGTCGGGCTGAATGCGGCCGGCTGTCTGCTCGGAATCCAGTTCGGCGACTTCGGCGTCGGCCCAGCGGTTGTGCCGTGCAGTCCATTCACTCAGCGACATGCGAATGTCGTCGATCACGGCGCCATGCAGCTTGCCGGTGGTTCCGTTTTTCAGTAGAAAGTGCTGGTCATATCGCCGGTCCTCGCAGCGGCCCAGTCCGGTGCGGAACAGGCGCAGATGCCAGGTCGGGCTCATGCCTCCATGGCGCAGCACTCGGCCAAGAAAGCGAAGGTAGCGGGGCAGGAAGTATCCGGCGTGCTCGGGTTCGGCGGGCAGGGCCAGGATGGCCGCGACCAATTCGTTGTCCATGCACTCGTCGGCGTCGAGATGCAGCTGCCACGACGTTGAGAGGGGCAGGTTATCGATGGCCCAGTTGCGTTGCGCGCCGTAGTTTTCGAACGCGTGCTGCACCACGGTGGCCCCCAGCGAGCGCGCCAGCTTCACGGTTCCATCGGCACTGTAGGAGTCCACGACGAAAATCTCCGCAGCCACCTTTTGGGCGCTCGCCAGCGTGGCTCCGAGCGTGGCTTCGGAGTTGAACGACAAGAGAATGACCGCTGGCCGCATGAAAAAGATGGTAGCGCATGATCGCGCCGGGAGTTTCGCCGAAAGTGCGGCCTGAGTCAGGAGCCATTGCCGTCTCTCAGCAAGAAGAAAAGCCGATGAAGGTACTGCTGGTGGGCAACTATGTGTTTGATGGGTCCACAAGCATGCAGATTTGGGCTGACGCCCTGCTGCGCGAACTCAGCCAGCGCGGCATTGACGTTCGCCTCATCTCTCCGCGCCCGTTGTTCGGGCGAATCAAGCCGTCATCGCAAGGGATGGGAAAGTGGCTGGGGTACATCGATCGCTACCTCTTATTTCCGCGCACGTTGCGCGCCGCAGCGGCGCAGGCCGATGTGGTTCATTTATGCGATCATGGCAGCGCCGTATACGCCCCCATGGTGAAGGCCAAGCCGGTGGTCGTCACCTGCAACGATATGATTGGCGTTCGCGGGGCGCTGGGTGAGCTGCCTGAAATCAGGCCTTCGCTGTTCGGGAAATTCCAACAGCGCTGGATCTGCCATGGTTTGCGGCGATCGACACGGGTAGCCTGCATTTCGCGAGCGACCTATAACGATGCCAGCCGCATTTTGAAATCGGACCGGAATCTGTGCGTGATCCTGGATGGGCTCAACTATCCCTTCCAGCCGGTTGCAGCCATCGAGGTTGATCGGCGGCTGGCAGATTTTCCGGCGGCACGGGAAGCGTTTATTCTCCACGTGGGCTCCAATCTGGCTTACAAGAACCGGGAGGGCCTGTTGCGTATCTTCGCCAAGGCGGCAGAGGGAACCAACCTCAAACTGGTTTTCGCCGGCGAAGCTCTGAATGACAAGCTGCAGCGGCTGGCTAGTGAGCTGCAGATTGAAAAGCGCGTGGTGCAGGTGGTCAAGCCGCATGTGAGCGTGATTGAGGCGCTCTACAATCGCGCCGTCGCGCTCTTGTTTCCATCGCGATGGGAGGGATTCGGATGGCCGCCGATCGAGGCGCAGGCCTGCGGCTGTCCGGTCGTCGCCAGCGACATTCCTCCGCTGGCTGAAGTGCTGGGGCAATCGGCGGTCCTCAAGCCCGTTGAAGATGAAGCCGGGATGGCCGACGCTATACGAAAGCTTGCTGCCGACGAAGAATTCCGCGAGCGGATGCGGCTGGCAGGATTCCAGAATGTGCGTTCGAGGTTTCAAACGTCGCGCATGATCGGCGAATACGTTTCACTTTACCGGGAGCTTGCGGGGCAGGCCTGAACCGCAAAGAAGCAATCGAATCAAACGTCCCTTGTAACTGCAGGCGCGGCATGAGCCGGCAGCGGAGAGATGGTGCATCGACTGGTTTACAACGATAGCTGGCCGGAATCCTGGAAGTTGACTCACGTCTACGACGAGCTTGAGGTGTGGGGCTCGCGGCGCGATCCCGGCTATGTCAATCAATACCGGGTGCGCCATGGCTGGTCGATGCAGAGCATCGAAGATACGATTCCTTCCGGGAGTGAGGTTCTCGACGTGGCTGCGGCCGGAGGAAATTTCTCGCTGCCGCTCGCAGAGAAGGGATACCACGTCACCTGGAACGATCTGCGCGCGGACTTGGCCGAGATGGTGAAGGAGAAATATGAGTCCGGCCAACTGGAATTCGCGCCAGGGAATATATTCGAGCTGGCCCGGCAGTGGCCGGACCGCTTCGATGCGGTTTTGGCCGCGGAGGTGATCGAGCACGTCGCCCATCCCGATGAGTTTCTTGCCTGCCTGGCGAGCCTGCTCAAGCCGGGCGGGCGGGTCTTTTTGACCACCCCCAATGGAGCCTATTGCCGCTATCATCTTCCCCGCTTTTCCGATTGCTCCGATCCGTCGATTTTCGAATCGGTCCAGTTCAAGCCCAACGCGGATGGCCACATCTTTTTGCTTCATTGCGACGAGGTCCCGGCGCTGGCCGACCGCGCGGGGCTGATTATCGAGCAGATTGCCGTGACCACTAACCCCTTGACGAGCGGACACGTCAAGCTGGGGCATGTTCTGCCTTATCTGCCCCAATCTCTGGTCCTGCGCATTGAGGGGGCGACACGCAAGCTGCCGCGCACCTTGCGCGATAAACTGCATTGCCAGATGTTTGCTATCCTCCGCAAGCCCGCGTAACCGCAGTTGAGCTTCTTTGGAGCAAGGACATTTCGATCTGCCAGCGATAAGCCAAATGCATTCCTGGAAGAGCTTTTTGGTTCCGAAGGCCCATCGTGTCGCAGAATTCCTGATTGCTCAGGGAATCGCGATGGCGGCCAGGCTCCTTTATGGCTTCCTCTGCGTGCGGCTGCTGCCCATTCCTGAATACGCCAAGTTCGCGGTGGTGTTTGGTTTTTTTGGCACCCTGTCGGTGCTGATGGACCTGGCTTTTTCAGGAGCGCTGATTCCGCTGGTTGGAGAGCGCATCGACGACCGGAAGCTCATCGCCGACTATGTGGCTTCGCTCAGGCAACTGGCGCACTGGCTCTACATGGTGGCAGCTCCCGCGGCTGCCCTGGCGTATCCTCTCCTGGTCCGCAGGCAGCATTGGGGCTGGCGGGTAGTGGCCGCAATGGTGGCTGTCCTGTTGGTGGCCTCCTGGTGCGATCGGATAAGCGGAGCTTACGGGGCGGTACTGATTGTGCTGCGCGATCGCGGCTACTGGTACCGCGTGCAGGTGATATCGAGCGCAGGCGCGCTGGCGTTGCTGGGCGTGGTTTGGGCCATGCACGCGCTCAACGCATTTTCGGCCATCTTGATCAGCCTGGCGGGAATTATCTATATCAGTGCGGCTTACTTCTTCAGGGCAGAACGACTGCTCGGCGTGGCAGGCCGCCCGCTGCCGAAAATGCGCGGCGCGATCGTCCATCTAACCCTGCCCAACATGCCCAATACCATCTTTTATGCTTTTCAGGGGCAGATCGCGCTGCTCTTGATTACGATCTTTGGCCGCACCGCTGCGGTGGCTGGGGTTGGCGCGCTCGCGCGACTGGGACAAATCTTTTTTCTTCTCACGCAGATGAATGGCTTGCTGATCGTGCCTTATTTCGCCAGGCTTCCCGAAACCGCTTTGAAGAGGAATTACCTGGGTGCGCTTGCGGTGGGCGGAGCCTTCTGCGCATTGTTGATCGCTTTTGCAGGCTACCTGCCACAGGCATTCCTCTGGATCCTC
>JASHYS010000451.1 GCA_030042915.1 Acidobacteriaceae bacterium | reverse complement strand
TATACCAACCACACGCTTCTGCCCGAGGCGCTGGAAAAATGGCCGGCCAGCCTCTTCGGCGCACTGCTGCCCAGGCACTTGGAAATCATCGAAGAGATCAATCGGCGTCATCTCAGCGAGGTGCGCGCGCGTTTTCCGGGCGACGAAGATCGCGTTCGGCGCGTTTCGATCATTGAAGATGCGGGGAACGGAGAACGCTACGTGCGCATGGCACACCTGGCCACACTAGGCAGCCATGCCGTGAACGGCGTAGCCGCGCTGCACACCGAACTGTTGAAGACCAGCGTTCTGCGCGACTTTTACGACCTGACGCCGGAAAAATTCTCAAACAAGACCAACGGCGTAACGCCCCGGCGCTGGATGGTTCTTTCCAATCCGCGGCTGGCGCAGCTGATCAGCTCGCGGCTCGGCCATAGCTGGATTCACGACCTGGAAAAGCTGCGCAAGCTGGAGCCGCTGGCCGAGGATACAGAGTTCGGCCGCGAGTGGCGCGCCATCAAGCATCACAACAAGCAGCGACTGGCGGCGTATATCTACGAGATTCTGGGCATCGCCGTCGATCCCGACTCCATGTTCGATGTTCTGGTAAAGCGGCTGCACGAATACAAGCGCCAGCACCTGAAGGTGCTGCACATCCTGACTCTCTACAAGCGCATCCAGCACAACCCCGACATCGCCATGCAGCCGCGCACGTTTATCTTCGGCGGCAAGGCCGCGCCGGGATATCGCATGGCCAAGCTCATCATCAAGCTCATCCACTCCGCGGCCGCGGTCATCCACGGCGACCCGCTGGTGCGCGACCGCATCAGGGTTGCATTCCTGCCAAATTACAACGTGAAGCTGGGCCAGCGCGTGTATCCCGCTGCCGACCTCTCTGAGCAGATTTCGCTGGCCGGCCTTGAAGCCTCAGGCACCGGCAATATGAAGTTCGCCATGAACGGCGCACTCACCATCGGCACCCTCGACGGCGCCAACATTGAGATTCGCGAAGAAGTGGGAGCCGACAATTTCTTCCTCTTCGGCCTGACGGCGCAGGAAGTGGAGCAGAAGCGGGCCGAGGGCTACAATCCGCGCGCCATTTACGAAGCCAATCCCCACCTGCGCGAGGTGATTGACTCGCTGGCGGCGGGCGAATTCTCGCACGGCGACCGTGGCCTGTTTGAGCCGCTGATTCAATCGCTGCTCAACGCAGACCCCTATATGCTGTTTGCCGATTACCAATCCTATGTGGATTGCCAGGACCGCGTGGACCAGGCCTACCAGGACACGAACCACTGGACGCGCATGTCGATCCTCAACGTGGCGCGGATTGGGAAATTCTCGTCCGATCGCGCCATCCGCGACTATTGCTCAGAGATCTGGAAGACCTGGCCGGTGAAGATCGAGATCTGATGAAATGACATAGAAAGCCCTCCATTCGAGGCGCGGATCATGACCGGCTTCGCTCTGAAGCGTCCGCGCTTCGCGGTGGACTCGCACCGGATCGCCGATCTTACCAAACTGCCCCGTTAGGAGCCGGTGGTGAGTGAATTTGAGAAAATTGCCCCTCAGGAGCAGACGTGTCCGCGTGAGATCTCAGATTGGGCCGCAGAAGGCCCGCGGCTAAAGCCGCGCGGGTTTCTTCTGCGGAATTCAGCAGCCTAAAGGCTGCTGCTCCCTCCGATTTATGCGCGGTGGATGTGCAGGGGCCAGTTCTCACGCAGAATCTGAAGCCCTGTTGATTTCGGCTGGGTTTACGTGCGGGCTAAAGCCTGTACCCTTCAAACTGGCCCAGCAGGCCGAAGTCCGGGCGCGTTGACCCTTATTTCTGTGGCCAAATAAAATAGTAGAGAAGCGTTCAACTGCGGTAAGCCGCCGTTGGTGAGCGCCGGTGAGCACCCGTCGTCTTCGGGTATCCTCGAGCCCAAGCATGTCGATTACCCACATCTCGGTGCGCGGGGCGCGCCAGCATAACCTGCGCGATATCAATGTGCGCATTCCCCGCAACGCCCTGACAGTGGTGACCGGACTGTCGGGGTCGGGCAAGAGCTCACTGGCCTTCGACACCATCTACGCGGAGGGCCAGCGCCGTTACGTGGAGACGCTGTCGGCCTACGCGCGCCAGTTTCTCGACCAGATCGAGCGGCCAGATGTGGACTCGATCGAGGGCCTGAGCCCGGCTATTTCGATCGAGCAGAAGACCACCAGCCGCAGCCCGCGGTCCACGGTGGGCACGATCACGGAGATCTACGACTATCTGCGCCTGCTCTACGCTTCAGTGGGCACGCCGCACTGCCCGAACTGCGGGCGGCCGATCGCGAGGCAAACCGCCGAGCAGATCGTTCAGCGCATCGTGGAGCTGGGGCGCAGCGAGCGCGTGACGGTGATGGCGCCCATCGTAAGAGGCCGCAAGGGCGAGTTTAAGGATTTGCTGGATCAGCTTGACAGCCAAGGATTTCGTGCTCGCGTCGACGGCCAGGTGCAGGACCTTTCCGAGCCGCTTTCGCTGGACAAACGCAAGAATCACACCATTGAAGCGATTGTGGACCGGGTTCTTCTGAAGTCGGACGGCGCGACGGGCGGAGTTGCCGGAGTGAGCGGGGCTAGCGGAGTCAGGGCGGAGGCTTCGGGAAAACATTCGGTCGAAAAGCGCCTCGA
>JASHYS010000054.1 GCA_030042915.1 Acidobacteriaceae bacterium | reverse complement strand
GGAATTACGCCTCTTGATATAAAAATGCTACCTCTGCTTCTGGAACGCAGCCAAATCCGTGTTAATACATTTTGGCCATGTTTAATACAAATTGACCCTAAGAAGGCCTACGGGCCGAAGTAGACGGAAAGTCTGATTCAAAACGGAACTCATTTAACTATATGATAATGCTGGTTTTATAAAGGAAGATACTTTGAAGTGAACAATATCGGGAAGGGACTGGCGGAGAGAGGGGGATTCGAACCCCCGATACAGGTTTTAGCCCGTATAACGGTTTAGCAAACCGCCGCCTTCAGCCTCTCGGCCATCTCTCCGGCTCTCCCAGTGGATTATACCGGAACGCGCGCTCTGGCCGCGGGCGCAAATCTTTCCGCTTCACGGCGAGCCCACGAACATGTAGATTCACTGGTATGCCGATCATCCTTCAGCCGGCGGCGCGCAAGATGCGTTTTTTCCCGCTCATTGCCGCCACTTACTTTATGGTTTCCGGCGGTCCTTATGGAATTGAAGACATTCTCGGCGGGGCAGGTTATGCCTGGGCGATTGTCATCCTGCTGGTCCTTCCATTTATATGGAGCCTGCCCACGGCGCTCATGATTGGCGAGTTGGCTGCCGCCATCCCGGCCGAAGGCGGCTTTTACGTCTGGGTGCGCCGCGGTCTGGGCCCTCTCTGGGGCTACCAGGAAAGCTGGCTGTCACTCACCGCCAGCATTTTCGATATGGCGCTTTATCCCACTATCTTTGTTCTGTATCTCGGCATGTTCAACTCTGCGCTTACCGCCGGCTGGCGTGGCTACGCCTGGAAGCTGGCCGTCGTCGCACTGTGCACGGTCTGGAATCTGCGTGGCGCACCCAAAGTGGGCGACGACTCGGCGTGGCTCTTCGCTCTGCTGCTCGCGCCTTTCGTGGTCTTTGTCGTCGTCGGCTTCTGGCACGGATTTAGTCTGCACCCCACCATGCACTGGGGCCGTCCACCCGCAGGATCGGACGCCGACGTAGGCCTTTCCACTGCAATCCTGGTGGGCTTATGGAACTACATGGGATGGGACAACGCATCCACGGTCGCGCGCGACGTAGAAAATCCGCAGCACAGCTATCCACGCGCCATGATCTGGGCAGCCATTCTCACGGCATTCACCTATGTTCTTCCCCTTGCCGCCATGGCGTTTGCGGGGCTCTCGCCTAACGGCTTCACCACCGGCTCGTGGGCCATCGCCGGCGGCGCCATCGGCGGGCGCGTTCTCGAAGTGGCCGTGGTTGCCGGCGGAATCATATGCGGCGTGGGCATGTTCAACGCGCTCATGATGAGCTACACTCGCCTGCCCATTGCCATGGCTGCCGACCGGATGTTGCCGCACGTCTTCCTTCGCCGCAATGGCCGCGGCGCGCCCTGGTTCAGCCTGCTCGTATGCGGTGTCGCCTGGGCGCTCGCGTTGTTCCTTCCTTTCGAGAAACTCATCTCCATCGACTTGATTCTCTACGGAACCAGCTTGATCCTGGAGTTCCTCGCACTGATCGCCCTGCGCGTGCGCGAGCCCGAGATGCCGCGGCCGTTCCGGGCCGGAAGCTTCGTCTTCGCCTGCCTGCTCGGCGTGGGGCCTACGGCGCTCATCGCCTATGCACTCTATGCCTCGCGCGCTGAAACGCTCGGTGACCCAGGCACCTCGCTGGCCAGCGTTTCCTCGCTGATCTTTGCCACCATTGTCGGCTTGCTCGGCTTCCCGTTCTATTGGATCAGCGCCGCCATCGCCCGGCGCAGGCCAGCGCTGACCACGGATCACTGATCGCTGGCCACTTTCTTCTTCGCCCCCGCTTCTTTCTCCTTGAATTGCTTAATCGCGTGCACGACGCGATCACGCGCGTAGGAAGCATCGCGCCAGCCCTTCATCTCTACGCGCTTGCCCTCGAGATCCTTGTATATCGAGAAAAAGTGCGTGATCTCCTTCAGCAGGTGCGGATAAATATCGGTGTAATTCCAGATATTGGCGAAACGCGGATTGTTTTTTCCCACCGCGAGCACTTTCTCGTCCAGAACGCCCTGGTCCAGCATTTCCAGCAAGCCGATCGGCCGCACCTCCTGCACGCACCCGGGGAAACTCGGATCGGGAACCAGCACCAGCACGTCGAGCGGGTCGCCATCGTCGCTCAGTGTCGATGGAATGAACCCGTAATCACCTGGATAATGCACCGGCGAGTGCAGGTTGCGGTCCAGTTTGAATACGTGCAGTTGCTTGTCGTACTCAATCTTCTGCGTGCCGCCCTTCGGGATTTCGATTACCACACGAAAGACCTCCGGCGCGCGCTCGCCCACCGGAAGTTCCAGAAAATTCGTCATTGCGTCGGTTCTCTCCTCAGAAAACTTCGCTGCTCCAGGTGCGCTTTTTTGTGGTCCCGGTCCCTCAGTCCCCCGGTCCGCTCGTCCTGCTTTTATAATCTGTGATCATGAAGGCGCATGTCTATGTCACGCTGAAGACATCGGTCCTCGATCCGCAGGGCCAGACCATCCACAATGCCCTGCGCAAGATCGGGTTCGCCGACGTCACCGATGTGCGCCAGGGCAAATACTTCGCGCTCTCGCTGGCCAATGGCCTCAACGCGTCCGCCGCCCGCGCCGAAGTGGAGCGCATCGCCCGC
>JASHYS010000450.1 GCA_030042915.1 Acidobacteriaceae bacterium | reverse complement strand
GCTGTGGGACGCGCTGTGGGCGGCCGCCTCGCCACGGTGTAGGACTTTTTGAGTGCGCCCTGCGCCAGATAAATGGGCGGCGTGTCCTGCTGCTGGCTGAGCGCGTGCTCCGCGCGCCCTTCTTTCAGCGCGTGGTCGATGCAGCCTTCAACGCAGCGACCGCAGAAAGTACACTGGCCGGGGTTGTAGCTCCAGGTGAACTCGCCCTTGCCGGCTTTGAACTCGATGGCACGCGAGGTGCAGCGGAAGCGGCAGACGGCGCAGCCGGTGCAGAACTCGGGATCGAATGTGACCAGCCCGCGGAAGCGCGGCGTGACTTTTGGCCGCGCGGGGAAAAGCAGGGTCTGGTAGCCATGCCGCACATTCCGCCAGATCATGGTGAGGATGTTCATGGCCGCACCCTGACGAGAATTGCCGAGGAGATGGCGAGAACGGCGAAGATAAGCGTGCACTGCCAGTAGAAGCGCACGCTGGAATCAATGGCCAGCCGCGCCGTGGCCGCGGCCAGCACGGAAAGCAGAATGACCGCCGCGAACGAGAACGCGATGAACAGACAGGCGGCCAGCCATGCAGCGGCAACGTGCGGCGCCACCAGCGTGGCCACCAGGCCCGTGCCGGCAACCCACTCCAGGCCGTGCGCGAGCTCCCACATGGCCAGCTCCGGCCCCGCGTATTCGGTCATCGGGCCGGCGTAAATCTCCTGCTCGGCGTTGGGCAGCGAGAAGGGATTGATGTGCAGCTTGGCGGGCAGGCAAACGAGAATGGCGATGATGGCGAGCTCAGTGAGGAAGGATGGGCGCATGCCGGCCAACGCTTCAAGCCGGAAGGTATGCTGTGAGGCGGCGACGGAGACGATGGCCAGCAGAAAGACGATGTTGTAGGAGATGCTCAACGCGGCCTCGCGCGCCGAGCCGATCTCACCAAAGATCGACCGCGATGAAAATCCGGCGGCGATGATGCAGACCGATGGCAGCTCAAGCAGCGCCAGCAGCAGGATGAGGTCGCCTTCGAATCCGCCCGAAGAGGGAAGCACCGGCAGCAAACCCACGGCTCCGGCCGCGGCCGAAACCGCAATCAGCGGCCAGGCGCGCATCAGCAGGCCTGCGACGCCACTGCGTGGCGGCGTGCTTTTGCCGAGAAGTTTCACAAAGTCGAAGAATGGCTGCATGAACGGCGGACCCACGCGCTCCTGCATCAGCGCCACGGCTTTGCGTTCGACCCAGAGGAAGAACCAGGCTGCGGGCACGGCAAACAGCAGCCCCGGAAAGATGAGCAATCGCGCCAGCGCGGTGAGGAGCGGGTTCATAGCTGGCCCTCCGGGTTGGCGCCGGCAGAAATCCCTGATGGTGCGGGCGAGGACGCCCGCTCCGCGAGAATCTCTGCGGCCTTGGCCACTCCCTGGATAATCGCGTCCGGCCGCGGCGGGCAACCGGGGACATAAACGTCCACGGGTATGTGCTTGTCGAGCGGCCCTACCAGGGTGCGGCTGTCGATAAATACATTGGTGGTGGCAGGGCAGGAGCCGATGGCAACCACGGCCGTCGGCCCGCATACCTGGTCGTACACGGTCTTCACCGCGCCGGCAGCCTTGCGCGTCACTGGCCCAGTTACGCAAAGGATGTCGGCGTGGCGCGGGCTGCCTTCCAGGCGCACGCCCAACTGCTCGGCGTCGTAGCGCGGCGCCAGCGCGGCCACGATCTCAATGTCGCAGCCATTGCAACTGCCCGAGTTCATGTGGAAGATCCAGGGGCTGCGGCGGCGCGCGATGCACATCAAGCGATTCCACAGCTTCATGGCTTCACCCCCATCAGCATCTGCCACGCGTTCGGCCAGAATCCTCCGGCGACGAGCAGGACGGCAATCAAGATGATGGCAGCCTGGAGTGCGAGGGGCTCGTTGCCGGGTTTTGTGTCGTTCTCAGGCGGCGGACCCCACCAGTTGCGCGCCAACGTCATGGCATAGGCGATGAGCGCAAACATCGAGGAGAGAATGAACAGCGCCAGCAACGCCGGACCGATGTGCAATGCAGTCGCATAGAGGCGCCAGCGCGCGACGAAGCCGAGCGTCGGCGGTACGCCCAGCATGGCCAGCATGCCAAACAGGAAGCCGAAGGCGCTTACGGGATAGCGCGCGGCCAACGCTACCGGCTCGCCTTGCAGTGCGCCTGCGGCCTCGGGAGCGCTGAGGCATGCAAAGAGCAGCGCTTTGGCCAGCGCGTGGGTGCAGGCCGCGATCAGCGCGCCTTGCATGCCGATCAAGCTGGCCGAGGCGGCGCCGAGCAGCAGGAATCCCGCATCCTCGATCGTAGAAAGAACCAGCAGGCGCTTGAGGCTGCGCTGGGTGAGCATCAGCAGCGCCGCCACGAGCGAGGTGAGCGCCGCTGCGTAGAGGAAGAAGGATTGCGGCTCGAGCAGGCCGGGCAACTCCTGCGATGCCAGAAGAAACTCGCCAAACGCGGCCATATCGACGACAGCAATGATGATGCCCAGCACGAGCGCGGGCACTTCATCGGCCAGCGCCAGCAGCCAGAAGCAGAGCGGCACCATCGCGAGCTTCACGGCAAATCCGGTCAGCAACAGCGCGCGCGCCAACTCCTGATTGCCGCCGGCGGCCATTGCCTGGCCGGCAATGGTGGCGGCCGCCGAGATGAGAACCACCGCCAGGTAGGTCGTCTTTGCGATGCGCGCCCCTGCGTTGCGCCAAACCAGAATCGCGGTCAACAGCGCGGCCGTCTCGAGCACGCCGCAGCGCAGCCACGCATTCACGGTGAGCAAACCATCGACGGTGAGAACGCCGATGAGGAGGAGCAATGGCGCCAGGTTCCGTCCCTGCTCGCTCGAGAGTGCGGCCAGCAACAACGCCAAAGCCGCAATCGCCACAGCGAAGATCAGCAATAGAGGAATCATCGCCATGGGCAACACGGCCGGCAGGTGTGGAAGCCCCGGCTCGGCGCCGGGGACGATCCAACGCACAAGAGCGAAGATCGCGGCCGCGAAGAGGGCCAGGAGGAACGTGGCCTGCTGCTCCATCCAGGCGAAGACTGCGCCCAGAGCGCGCGAAACCGCCTGCAATCCACTCCAGATGGCGAGATAAGCACGATCGACATTCGACCAGCGGAAGAAAGAGCGCCAGTGCTCCTTGAAGATTTCGGAAAAATCGCCCGCAGTAAGGCGGCCATGTTCGCCGAGCGGTTCGCCGCCGGTAAAAACGCCGCCACCAGCACCTGCCATGGCCGCGCCCGAAGCTGTCACCGGCCGCGCCGCATAGGCCAGTGCATAAATTCCGCCGCCCAACACCACCGACACCAGCGCCAGCACCAAGCCGCCGGTTGAAGAAAAACTTCCCGCATCGGCTGAGAGGCCGAGCCAGGTTACGTGCACGCCTGCGCCCAATCCCAGAGCGGCCAGAATCGGATTGAGGAAATAATTGACGGCCAGTTGCGGCCCAATGCCAAGCACCACGCTGCCCGCAGCCAGCAGGCCCATGCCCCAGATCATTGACGGCGGCGATTCGTGCGCATTTTTGGTATGCTCCGTCACCGGTCCCAGAAAAACCGCGCTGGTTGCCTTGGCTCCCAGGAACACCGTGCCTAAACTGGCCGCCCATGCCACCAGTGCAGGCGCAACCCAGCCTGCCTGCAGCGCCGCGGCATAGAGCATCCACTTGCTGGCAAAGCCGCTCATCAGCGGAATGCCCATCATGCTGCCCACGCCGATGAGCCACGAGAGCGTGGTGTGCGGCATCTTGCCGGCGAGGCCCCCGAGCTCATTCATGTCGCGCGTGCCCGAGGCGTGCTGCACCGAGCCGGCCGTCAAGAACAGTCCGCCCTTGAAGAAGCCGTGATTCAAGCAATGCAGCAGGCCCGCGGTGATGGCCAGCGGCGTGCCGATGCCCAGACCCATCATCATGTAGCCGATCTGGCTCACTGTCGAAAACGCCAGCATGCGCTTCAAATCGGTTTGCACCATGGCATACATCACACCCACGGCCATGGTGACGGTGCCAATCCACATCAAGCTCTCGCCCCACGCCGCCGGCCAAAGTCCGAAGCTGTGCATGCGCGCTGCCAGATAAACGCCGGCTTTCACATAGCAGGCCGCGTGCAGCAGCGCGCTCACCGGAGTGGGCGCGGCCATGGCCTCGGGAATCCAGGTGTGCAGTGGCACCTGCACGCTCTTTGCTACCAGCGCCACCAGCATCAGCACGAAGATGCCGCTGGTAAAACTGCGCGCCACCGCGGGATTGGTCCACAACGCGCTGCCGGCGCGGTGGTAGAGCACGAGGATCGCCACCAGGAGTCCGTAGCCCGCGATGTGCGTCATGAGCAGTACCTTGCGCGCGCCGTTCACCGCTTCACGGTTGGTGTACCAGAAACCGACCAGGCTGAATGAGCACAAACCCACCAGCTCCCAGCAGAGATAAAAGATGAACAGATTGGCGCTGTACACGAGCGCGATGAAGCCGCCGATGAACACCAGCATGGTGGCGTAAAAGCGCGTGGCCGACTTGTCGTGCGCCATGTATCCAATGGAATAAAGCAAAACCAGCCCGCCGATGCATGCGCCCATGAAGGCGAACAGCACGCTCAGCGCGTCGACGTGGAGAACCAGCGCCAGCGGCCCATCCCACGCCAGGGGACGCAACTCGATGGCCTGGCCGTTGCGGACCGAAGGTGCAACGGCAGCGACACTGAAAATGGCAGGTAAACAGCAGAGAAAAGCAAGAGTCCCTTTGCTGCGGGCCGAGAGGAGGCGTGCGGCCAAAATCTCGAGGACAGCGCCCAGCAAAAGCGTGCACGGAGCCACTAAAACAAGCGTCCCGGCAGTCATGTCTTCATGTTGAGCACACAGGCGTTAGCGGAGATGTGACCGCGCACACGGCTGAGATGTGACCGCGCACACAAGCCGATTTAGGCGCTGCGAAATACCGGCATATGATACAGCGGTCATGATTTACCGCGAGCCCGCCGACTCGGGGACTGGTTCAATGTTGCGAATCGCCGGGCCGCTCGGGAATGCCTGGATCATCGAGCACCTGCACTGCTGTTGCCGGCCCCAGGTCGATCCAATCCTGTAACACCCACACGACTTTCTTGTCGGGCGTCACTTCCACCAGTTGCGGACCCTGTGCCTTGCCGCCGCGCGAGCAGATGATGGTGTTGCCGCTGGCCAGCCGCGTGGCCGATTGCGAATTCTCGTAGCGATATGCCTCGGGCAAATCGGCGGGCGTGACCTGCCACGCGATTTTCTTGTCCGGCGTTACTTCCATGGTGGTCACGTCGTGTTCGTCGGTGATGAGCGTATTGCCGTTCTTCAGCCGGATGGCTGCCCACGGACTGCGCACGTCGTAGCTCCACACTTCGTTGAAGTTTTTGTCGTACTCCACGACGCGTCCCATTTCCAGGAACGGCACCAGGTAGGTGCCCTGCGCGGTCGAGCGCACGCGCCTGAACTGGGCGTGCACCGTTTTCTGGTCCGTGGCGCTGATGGCCGGCAGCTCGTGCTCCACTTCCACGGCGTTGGTTTTGATGTTGACGACCTTCAGCCTGGGAGGCAGGCCGTTCTCGATGAACAGAACCTTGTCGAGCCCGATAGGCTGGCAGGTGTGAATTTCGGTGCCAGGTGGCGCGTCGTAACGCCACACCACCTTCTTGTCGGGGGTAATCTCGGCCACGTATTGCATGCGGGTAAACAGAATGTTGCCGTTCGAGAGCATCCACACGTCGTCGTATTCGTTACCCGGGCCGGTGGAATACGTCCACACGATCTTGCCGCGAGCGATGAGGAACATTTTGTTATAGCCTTCGCCGATGTAGAGCATGGGGTGCTGAGCGAGGCCTTTTCCCGGCAGTCCCGGCGGAATTGGTTTGATCGATTCCGGCTTGCGCGCAGGCACCGCGATTTCAGCCGGCCCCATCGGGGGCACGTTGGGCGCTGTGAAAAGCGGCAGCACCTTCATCAAAGGGGTGGAACCATGCGGCCACGCGGCGCCTGCCCACAGGTGCAACGCGGCAAAACTCGCGGCGGCGCACGCCGCCAGCCAAGAAACTTGAGCGCCCCATTTCCCCGGTGCTTCGCGATCCGCCATGTTCCCCTCCGTTTCGCTCTGGTTCTTGCATCCGGCGGAAGTATACGCGGGAATCGGCGGTCATCGTGAATTGATTGAAATGCGCCCGATCCGCCCCGTCCCATGCCCTACAATGCAGCGGAGGGTTGATCTGCCATGACTGCAACACTGAAAGCGTTTTTCCGAATTCTCTGGGTCCTGTTCCTTTTTGCGGGATCGTTTGCCTGCGCACAACACGCGGCCGAGCCTGCCGCGCCGGGCTCCAACCTTCCGCCGGAGTCGCAGGCCGTGATCGCACGACTCAACAGCCTGGCGCAACTGCCTGCCGGCACGTGGAAGATGCATGTGGGCGACCTGGCCCATGGCGAAGCCGTCGATCTGGACGACAGCAACTGGACCACCATCACTCCTCGCTCGCATGCGCCTACCGATGCTGTCTGGTTCCGGCAGACCATCCAGGTTCCGCAGACGCTGAATGGCTACGATTTGACGGGCGCGCGCATCTGGTTCCAGTTCCACGCCGAAGCCAACGGTCCCATGCCCGAAATCCTCTACTTCAACGGCCGCCGCGTGGCCACGGGCGACGACCTGGAGCCGACCGTGCTCCTCGATAGCGTGCACCCGGGCGACAAAGTGGTGGTAGCGGTCAAACTGCTGGCCACCGTCGACGTGAAGAACTTTCGCGGCGCTACACTGCGGATCGATTTCCCCGAGAGCCGGCCCAATCCGCAGGACCTCGCCGAAGAATTCCTCTCGGCCGCAGTGCTGATCCCGAGTCTCAAGCCCAGCGATGTCGAGGGCAAGATGAACCCGATGGCCACGCTCAACGCGTCCATCGGCGCGGTGGACGTGAAGGCGCTTGACGCGGCCGAAGCGGGCGATGCGCAGGCGCGCGCCCAGGCGCAGACACAGTTCGACGCGAGCCTGAAAACCGCACACGCGCAACTTGAAGCGCTCAAGCCGCTGCTCCAGACCGCGACCTTCCATCTCACCGGAAACTCACACATCGACGCAGCCTGGCTTT
>JASHYS010000449.1 GCA_030042915.1 Acidobacteriaceae bacterium | reverse complement strand
TGAAAGTTCCCCTCGACCCTCCGGCCATCAGTCAATATCCTTTTCCAGCGCTCGAGCGAGAGCCCCGGCCACGCGAAGAAGCCGATGCAACCGACGCGGAAGCCGCAGCGAATCTCACCGCATTCGGCTCTTCGGAGTTTGCCAAGGTCCTGCTAGGAGGCTTGTGGGGCAGGCCCCCTGCACTTGATCTCGATGCCGAAGCCAGCCTGCACACTCTGCTGGCCGTACTGGCATGGCGTAAGCTCATTCGCTCCGCGCGCGACGTCTCCGACGGCGGCATTGCCGTTGCCCTGGCACAGGCCGCGTTCGCCAAAGGCATCGGCGCTACCGTCGAGCAGGATCAGTCACTCCTCGCTCATCCGCTCTTCGGCATCTTTGCCGAACCGGCTTCCACCGTCATTGTGACGGCCGACCACCGCAATCTTTCTGAGATCGATGCCACGGCCAGCCAGTACAACTTCCTCTCCGCGCGCATCGGGACGACCGGAGGCAAACGGCTCGAAATACTGGTAGATGGCGAGACCCTTATCTCCGCACCGCTTGAGGAGCTGCGCAGAGTCTGGTCCACCGCCCTCGAATCTGCCCTGCACAACGAGGCACTCGCATGACGTTCCGCCTCTATCAGGGCGTGCCCGGCTTCGCCGACATCTCCGCATCACTGCGCCCAAATCCAAACCACTGTCATCCTGAGCGGAGTTTGGCGATTTCATCGCCAAACGGAGTCGAAGGACCTCCATTTGCCCCTTTAGTCCCGAGCCCCTCAGTCTCTCGCTCCCTGGAATTCATCGCCGCTGGCGATGAGTTGCACGAAGAATGCGGTGTCGTCGCCATCCATAATCATCCCCACGCTGCCCGCGAAGCCTATCTCGGTCTCTACGCTCTTCAGCATCGTGGCCAGGAATCGGCCGGCATCGCCACCGCCGACGGACACCATCTGGCCAACATCAAGGGCATGGGACTGGTGAGCGAAATCTTCACCGACGACGTCCTGGCCAAACTGCCCGGCACCATGGCCATCGGCCACACGCGCTATTCGACCACCGGCGACTCGGCGTTGCTGAACGCGCAGCCCATCCGTGTCGAATCCACCAAAGGCCTTATCGCCATCGCGCACAATGGCAACCTTGTCAACCTCGGCAGCCTGCGCGCGCGTCTGGAGCGCGACGGAGCCTACTTCCAAACCACGTCCGACTCCGAAATCATCGTGCAGCTCATCGCACACTCGCGTGCCGCCACGCTCGTCGACGCCATTGCCGACTCGCTCTCGCAAGTGGAAGGCGCCTTTTCCATCGTGATGATGACACGCGACCGCATCTTCGCCGCCCGCGACCCGCGCGGCTTTCGCCCGCTCTCCATGGGCCGCATGAAAAACCCCGAAGGCGCCGACAGCATCGTCTTCGCCAGCGAAAGCTGCGCCTTCGACCTGCTCCGCGCCGAGTTCATTCGCGACATTCTCCCTGGCGAGCTGGTCATGGTTTCAGAAGACGGCGTCACCAGCCGCCAGTACGCATCCGGCATGCCGCAGGCCAGCTGCATCTTCGAGCATGTCTACTTTGCTCGTCCCGACTCGCGTATCTTCGGCCGCTGGGTGCAGGAGTCGCGCGACCAGATGGGCCGGCAGCTGGCACGCGAGTCAGGCGTGCCCGCCGACGTCGTCGTTCCCGTGCCCGACTCGGGCGTCACCGCCGCGCTGGGCTACGCTGAGCAAGCCGGCATTCCCTTCCGCTTCGGCCTCATCCGCAATCATTACGTGGGCCGTACATTTATCGAACCCGAGCAGCGCGTGCGCGACTTCGGCGTGCGCCTCAAGCTCAACCCGGTGCACAATCTTCTCGCCGGCAAGCGTGTCATCCTTATCGACGACTCCATCATTCGCGGCACTACCAGCCGCAAAATCGTGCGCATGGTCCGCGGCGCCGGCGCTACTGAAGTGCATCTGCGCATCAGTTGCCCACCCACCATCTCGCCTTGCTTCTATGGTGTCGACACGCCCCGCAAGCAGGACCTTATCGCCGCCAACAACTCGATCGAGGAGATTCGCCGCTTCATCGAGGCCGACTCGCTGGCGTACCTCTCTCTTGAAGGGCTGCTCGCCTCGGTTGGGGACGAGAAAAACCTGCGTCACTGCACCGCCTGCTACACCGGCAACTACCCCACCCAGTGGGTCGATGTCGAAGAAATCCTGCCCGCCGCGGTAAACGTATAAGACAGCACAACCGCGGGTGCCCCGGTCTTGATTTGGTTCGGAGATAGCGGAGGACAATCGGCACGCTATGCCGTCTCTCGCGCCAATTCTTCGCCCACGATCGGCACGCCCTTCCGCCGCGCCAAACTCCGCATCAGCACCACCATCAACGCCGCCGCCAGCAAACTCGGCACGATCAGCCCGCGCAGCCCAAGCCAGTAGCTTCCCGTGATGTCCTTCATCCGTCCCATCCAATAAGGTCCCAGAAAACCGCTGAACATCGTAATCGTGTTCATCGCGGCAATGCCCGCCGCCGCTGCTCGCCCGGCCAGAAACTCCGTCGGCACCGCAACCGCCGGTCCCAGCGTTGCGCAAAACGCCATCCACGAGCAGGTCAGCCCGGCCACCACCAGCCATGCCGGATGTGCGTAACTCGCCACGAAATATCCCGCCCCCATCACGCAACACAATACAATGCAATGCACGCCGCGATCGCCGGTGCGGTCCGAGCTGGCCCCGGCGAACAGCATCGCCAGCGCTCCCGCGATGCCCATCCCAGCCGTCAGAAATCCCACCTGGCTCACATTCCAGCCCGTCGCAGCTTCCAAAATTGCCGGCCCGGAAAACTGATACGCATAAATGCAGGCGAGCGCGAAAAAGAAAAAAAGGCCGATGATCCACACCTTCGGCGAAAAAAGCGCTCGGAGCACACCGGCCTCGTGCCCCAGGTGCGCCTTCGCACCGTCAACTGCAAGCTCGCGCTCGAGCCAGATCTTTTCTTCCCGCGTCAGCCACGCTGCATCCTTCGGCCCATCCGGCAATGCGCGCAGAATCACCAGGCCGAAAAGAATCGGCGGAATTCCTTCCACCAGAAACAGCCACTGCCAGCCCGACAGTCCCAATCGTCCATTCAGACCCATCAGCCAGCCCGCCAGCGCGCCGATGACTACCGTGCTCAAAGGTAGCGCAATGTAAAACCGGCTGACGGCGCGTGCCCGCACCTGCGAAGGAAACCACAGCGTCAAATAGTAGACGATGCCGGGAAAGAATCCTGCCTCCGCCACGCCCAGCAGCAGCCGCAGTCCGTAAAACTCCCACGGCGTCCGCACCAGCATCATCGCCGTCGCCAGCAGACCCCACGTCATCATGATGCGCGCCAGCCACCGCCGCGCGCCAAAGCGCAGCAGCATCAGGTTCGAGGGCACCTCGCACAGCGCATAGCCGATAAAGAATAGACCCGCTCCCAGCCCGTACACGGTCGCGCTGAAGTGCAGGTCGTCGTTCATGCGCAGCGAGGCAAAGCTGATATTGATGCGATCGATATATGCCAGCGCGTAGCCGATCGAGATGATCGGCAGCAGCCGCCATGCCGCCTTGCGCTGCGCCGACGCGCCGATCCCCGCGTGTTCGCCTTCCTCGTTCGCCGTCATTTGATCCCGATCACCATCGAATCCGGCCCCACCAGGTGCTCCACGCGCGCTTCCTTGAAGCCCGCATCTTTCATCCAGCCGATGCAATCGGCTCCTGTGTAGTCGAATCCTCCGTGCGTCTCAATCATCATGTGCAGGCTCATCATCAGACCGAATGCGTTCTTTTTGCGCTCGTCGTCAATAATCGCGTCGTACACCAGCAGCGCGCCGCCCTTGGGCAGTGCATCGTAGGCCTTCCCAATCAGCATGCGCTTCTCGTCCAGGTTCCAGTCGTGCAAAATGTGCCCCATCATGATGACGTCGGCTGTGGGTAGCACATCGGTAAAGAAGCTTCCTGGCTGGAATTGCACCCGCGAGGCCAATCCGTTGGCTTCAACGTACTCCTCGAAGATCGGACCCACTTCCGGCAGATCGAAACCAATTCCCAGCAGGTGCTGATTCTTCAGGGCCACCTGCACCAGCAGATCGCCCTGGGCGGGCCCTGCATCCACCACGGTTCTGTAGTTCGCCCAGGGAAATTTTGCCGCAATCGCCAGGTTGGCGCCGTGGCTCACGCCGGTCATGGCCTTCAGAAACTCTTTCAGCCGCGCGGGGTCGGCGTAGATGGTCTCAAACACCGGCGCGCCTCCGCCCTTCAATTCGTTCTGCGGCAACCCGGTGCGCAGTCCCTCGGTGAGGCTGTCCCATTGCCCGTATGACCGGTGATTGCACATCTCCATAACCCCGCCGATATACGATGGCTTCCTCTTGTCCAGATACAGGTCCGTCGCCGGCGTATTCGAATAGATGCCGTCATGCCGCTCCAGAAATCCCAGCGCGACCAGCGCATCAAAAAAGTCCCGCGCCGAGCGCGGATGCAGTCCCAGCCTCCCTGTCAGGTCTTCCAGATTTTCGGCGTGCTTCGCCAGTTCGGTAAACACCTCCATCTCCACTGCGCTCAACAGCGTCTTTGAGGCCCAGAATCCAAAAGCGACTTGCAGAATGTGTTCCGGACTTGGCGCTGAAGCAGATGCGCCGGTGGATGCGGTTGCCGTTGCCGTTGCAGGCAGATTCATGGTGACCTCCTTTGGGTCGCGTTGTTCGATTGCCCAGGGGGAAGTGGGAAAAGCCGAATCAGATACCAGAGTGCCCAACCAGTGGGAAGCTGAATGGATTTGGACCAGATGAGTCTAATTCACGCACGGCCACGCCGCCAATGAACTTTGGGAGCCGGCTTGAAAGGAAAGCTTGCAATCTCGCCCTTGGGCTGTAAGTCCATTCGCCCCGCAGTCAGTAGATCCTGAAATCCCCGCTGCAGTGCATCAGGCTCATCAGGTAGAGCAGGCCGTCGTAGTACCGCTGCTCGCCCGAGGGCACCGGCATCTTCCATAGCGCGTCGACAAACGCTTTCGCCGTCGGCCCATCCGTTGCCACCAGGCTGCCCACGGCCGTCGTCGCCGCCATTCCCGGCGAGTGCGTCGTCGACAGCGGTTTTCCATCCAGCGTGTAGCGGTTGACGAACGTGTCGATACCCTGGCTGAACAGGAACTTCTGAATGCGGTCACTCAGCACCGTCTCGCGCGCGTCCTTATGCCACCACGAAAAATCGACGCTCCAGTTGCTCACGCTGCGCCAAGAGTCGGCCAGGAACGGCGTCGGCATTCCGTCGCGTCCCACCACGGGGGTCCCGTCGAAGTTGCTCCGGTCCGGCGTCAATCCCGTCTCCGGCCCCGTCACGCGATTGAAAAGGTCGCGGCTCGCGTCGGCCGCCGTGGCCCAGAACGCCCGATCCTCCACCGGGCCCCATCGCGCCCACAGCTCGTAGAACGCCGGCAGATGGTAGCTCGCGTCGGTAACGCCGCCGGGCAGGTCCGGCACAAACTTGATCATGAAGTAGCTCTCGTCGACCATGGGCCCGATGGTCTCTTCGCGCGCTCCACGCGCAGAGCGGTACGGCGGCCACGGTCTG
>JASHYS010000448.1 GCA_030042915.1 Acidobacteriaceae bacterium | reverse complement strand
GGGCAAAAAAATCGCCCCCGAAGGAACACTTCGCTTCGGAGGCGCTTGTAGTGCAACTTACACAAGATAAAGACGGGGACCAGTAGCCGGCACTGGAGGTCGGTAGCGCGCGGCTACTGGTGATCCCTGCACTAAACGAGACGAGCTGCGGCTTCCCCTTTCCACGGCTGCCTCGTGTCGCCCGGCTCAAAGAAGGCTTTCTTACGCGCCCTCCGAACCATGTTGACATTCGCAGTGTCGCCGAGGCGGAGAAGTCATTCCGTGACGGCCGTCACAGGGGTTTGTGCTAAGCGTAAACCCGGGAAAACGGGAGCCAATTTCTTGCCTGTGGCGTCGGAGTTCGCACCTATTACAGTACCAGATTCTGCCCACACAGCGCTTCTATCGTTCGCGGCCGCGGGCCGAAGATCAGGATGCGAAATCAGCTGGAAAATGGTGATTGACAAAGCGCACCTTGCGCCCGAAAATCGGAGGTTCGACTCCCTCCAAGGAAGACCTTCCGTGGCAGCTTTGCTCACCACCGACCTGGGCCCTACGCCTTTGCTGGGGCGCGGCAAGGTGCGCGACCTTTACGCCGTGAACGGCGATCTGCTGCTGGTGGCTACGGACCGGATTTCGGCGTTCGATCATGTTTTGGCCACAGGAATTCCGGACAAAGGCAAGATCCTGACGCAAATTTCGCTTTTCTGGTTCGAGCTGCTGCGGGATCTGGTACCGAACCACCTGATCACCGCTGACGTAAGCGAGTATCCGGCGCCGCTGCGACCCTTTGCCGATCAACTGGAGGGACGGTCGATGCTGGTCGAGCGTGCTCAGATGTATCCCATCGAGTGTGTAGCGCGGGGCTATCTCGCGGGTTCCGGGTGGAAGGACTACCGCGCCACAGGCAAAGTGTGCGGAGTGGCGCTGCCTGCGGGGCTCAAGGATGGATCGCGGCTACCGGAGCCGATCTTTACACCGGCCACGAAAAGCCAGGACGGAGCGCACGACGAGAATATCTCGTTTGCTGAAATGGAAGCCAAGGTGGGCGCGGCCGACGCCGCCCACTTGCGGCAGCTGACGCTGGCCCTCTACGCGCGCGCGGCCGCGCACGCCGAGGCGTGCGGCATCATTCTGGCCGACACAAAATTCGAGTTTGGCAAAACGCCGGCAGGGGTTATCCTTGCCGATGAGGTATTGACACCCGACTCCTCGCGCTTTTGGGATAGGGAAACCTGGAAGCCGGGCGGAGCGCAGCCATCATTCGACAAGCAATTTGTACGCGATTACCTGGAAGAGATTCATTGGAACAAGCAGGCACCGGCGCCAGGGCTGCCGGATGCGGTGGTGGAGCGCACCCGCGCTAAATATGTGGAGGCTTTTCGGCGCTTGACGGGGCGTGAGATCGGATCGCAGGTTTCAAAGGCAAGCACTTCGAGCAAAGGCGAAGCGGATGGTTGACTGGGTGGATTGGATCATTCTGGCGGTGCTGCTGGCCTGCGTGCTGGGTGGACTGGCGCAGGGATTCTTCCGCTCATTTTGCTCGCTGGCCGGGCTGTTCCTTGGCCTGGTGCTGGCGGCGTGGAATTACCAGTGGGCGGGATCGGTGGTGTTTCTGCCCATCGTTCACGTGGAGGCGGTGGCCAATACCATCGCATTCCTGCTTATCGCGCTGCTGGTGATGGCCATAGCCAATGTGGTCGGGGGACTACTGGCGCGTACCGCAAAGTGGATGGGGCTCGGCTGTCTGGACGCTTTGGGCGGCGCCGCCGTTGGTTTTCTGCAGGGGGCGCTGCTGGTGATGGTCTGCATCCTGGTGACCGTGGCATTTTTCCCACAGACACGCTGGCTGACCGAGGCCCGGCTGCCGCAACTGTTTTTCGGGGCGTGCCACTGGAGTACGAGCGTGACGCCAAGGGAGCTTACCAACCGCGTGGAGGATGGACTGCGGCAGCTGAAGAAGCAGTCGCCAGAATGGATGCACCCAAAGCATGGGCAATCGTGATAGGGTATTTGGCGACGAAACTTTAGTGACAAAAGGGCGTTGCAACTTTGGTGACAAAAAGTTGTGCACGCCGAAGGCACGCCGGTTACACTGGTTGATCAAGCCAAGCAAGAGGGAAGCGTGAGAAAAGAACTGGACAGCCTGGTGACGCAGATGCACTCAAGCGGCATGCGCTACGACGAGGCCGTGCGCGAATTCAAAAAGCAATACCTTCGCGAGGTCCTGATTGCGCACCGGGGAAACCAGTGCAAGGCCGCCGAAGAGCTGGGCATGCACCGCAATACGCTGAGTCGCGCCATGGCGGAGCTGGGGCTGGATCTGGCCGAGGTCCGTGCCGGACTCAAGCGTCCGGTGCGTAGCGAACGTCCTGTCTATAGCAACTTCCGCCAGGGCTACCGCCAGGGCTGAAATCGCATCTCATTCAGCATGTTGACAATACAGCAGAAGAGCGAAGCCCGTGTTGTGATTGAGCCGGACTTCGAATGGGAAAAGCAGGACGCCTATCTATTCGATATCGACGGCACGCTGCTGCGCAGCCGCGACCGGGTCCACGTCGATTCCTTTGCCACAAGCGTACATCGCATGACCGGCTTCGAGATTACGCTGGGCGGCATCCTGCTGCACGGCAACACCGATACAGCCATCCTGCGCGAGGCTTGCCGGCAAGCTGGGATTCCTGCACAAGTGATGGAAGAGCGGACCGAAGCGATTCTGGAAGCGATGCGCAACAGCGTGGCCGAGCGGCGCCACGAGCTGGATCTGTCGGTGATGCCGGGAGTGGGAGAGTTCCTGCACCACCTGGCCGGCCGAAACGCGTTGCTGGGCGTGGCTTCGGGCAATCTTGAGGCGATTGGCTGGATCAAGATTGAGCAGGCTGGCCTGCGCGAGTGGTTCCGCTTTGGAGGGTTCAGCGATCACTTCCCCGTGCGCGCCGAACTGGTGGCGCAGGCCGCGCGCAAAGCGCGCGAGTTGGCGGGCCGGGATGCGCAGGTGTGCGTGGTAGGCGACACGACCCGCGACATCGAAGCAGCGCGCGCCAATTTCCTATCGGTGATTGCGGTCGCCACGGGACGATGCGCATTCGACGAGCTGCTGAAGTGCCAGCCGGAGGTCTGCGCCAGCTCGCTGGCCGATCTGCTGGCGTACGCGCGGACCGCACCATGAAGTCCATTTTCATGCTCAGGACCGCGGCAGGCGTGCTGAGCGCGCATGGACGGGCTGGCGCGGCAAGGCGATGC
The DNA here is from genome assembly GCA_030042915.1 of Acidobacteriaceae bacterium. Next base: position 27,086 of record JASHYS010000448.1, on the reverse strand, counting down.
GGCGCAGCGGTGCTGCTGGCGTTACTGGCGGGAGCGCTCCCAGCGCAGAATGGGAGTCCAGCCCCGACGCCCGGGCAATCTGGGCCGGCCGGCGCGGCCGCTCCGACGGCGCAGGCGACGCCCGCGCCGGAAAATCTGCCTGCACAAGCCAACCCCGCGAAAGGACCGCGCAGCGGCGACCGGCGCAAAGCGGCCAAACTGTACATGACTGCAACCAAGCTCTTCCTCGACCGCCAGTTTGAAGAGGCGATGAAGGACTACGACGAGGCTGCGGCGCTCGATCCCACCAATAACAACTACAGGTTGGCGGCCAGCGTGGCACTCAGCCACGCAGTCGCCGCGCTCATCCAGTCCGCGGCCAAGGATCGGCTCCTGGGCAACGAAGGCGCCGCGCGCGATGACCTGGCCCGCGCTCTCAAGCTCGATCCCCACAACTTCGAGGCTTCGCAGCATCTCGACGAGCTGGGCGAAGATGCGGCGCGCCAGCAGCCCAAGGCGCTCTACGACGAAAGCGGCGGCGACCTGGGAGGGCCAGTGGAGTTGTTGGCCGCACCGGGCCTGCGCAGTTTTCACATCCACGCCGACGAACTGCAGGTGATCAAGCAGGTGTACCAGGCATATGGCCTCACGGTAATGCTCGATACCAGCGTGCACCCGCTGCCGGTGCGGTTTGACATTGACGATGTGGGGTTTGAAGAAGCCGCGCGCGTGCTGAACCTGGTGACCAATACCTTTTCCGTTGCGCTGGATGCGCATCGCGTAATGGTGGCCGCCGACACGCGCGATAACCGCCAGAAGTTTGAGCCCGAGGCGTTGGAAACGATCTATTTGACCGGGATGAGCGACGATGAGTTGACCGAAGTGGAGACCGTCGCCAAAGACGTCTTCAAAATGCAGCAGGTGCGAATTTCGACCACGGCGCGAACCATCACGCTGCGGGCGCCGGCTCCCACGCTCAACGTGTTTAACGCGACCATGCGGGGCCTTATGGATGGGCGCAGCCAGGTACTGCTCGATGTGCGCATGATCCAGGTGGCGCACATCAGCACCCGCAACACCGGGGTGCAATTGCCGCAAACCATCACCGCATTCAACGTGGCGGCCGAAGAAGAGTCGCTTTTGAGCTCCAATGCGAGCCTGGTGCAGGAAATCATCTCGTCGGGATTGGCCTCGCCCAACAATCCGCTGGCGATTCTGGGTATTTTGATCGCGTCCGGGCAGGTTTCGAGCTCGCTTTTGAGCAGCGGGTTCGCAATTTTCGGTGGCGGGTTGACGCAGTCGGCGGTTGGATTGAGCCCCCTCACCTTCAATCTCAACCTGAACACGTCGGACTCGCGCGAGCTGGACGACGTTCAGTTGCGCCTGCAAGACGGCGAGGAGGGAACGCTCAAGGAAGGTGAGCGCTACCCCATCCAGACGTCATCGTACTCAAGCCTGTCCGGAGGCATTCCCAACATCCCGGGCTTGACGGGCGCAGGAACGTCGAGCAGCCTCTCCTCGCTTCTATCTTCGCTGACTACGTCGGTGCCCAACATTCCCATGGTGGAGTACCAGGACCTGGGGCTGACGCTCACCACGCGGCCCAGGGCGCTGCGCAACGGTGATGTGGGGCTCAATATCGACCTGAAGCTCACCGGGCTCGCGGGAACTTCGATCGACGGCAATCCCGTTCTTGACAACCGCGCCTACTCCGGCATGACGATGCTCAGGGAGGGTGAAGCGGCGGTGGTGGCCACCGAGGTGGACAAGTCAGAGAGCCTGTCCATCAGCGGAACACCCGGGCTGAGCGAGATTCCCGGCATGAACAACTTGACGGAGAAGGAACTGCAGAAGAATTACGCCACCATCGTCATCGTGATCACGCCGCACGTGGTGCGCGGCCCGCAAGCTGCCGGGCACTCGATGATGATGCGCGTAGAGAAGAGCGGAACGCCGTAAGGACATAGCGAATTCCAAGACAGCGGCTCCGTCACTTCGGCAGATCGACATCGGCTTCGACCCCGGGCACAGGTGTAGGGAGAAAATCGGGCGCCGGGAAAGCGCGGAATCAGGGTATTCTGTGTAGTTCCGTCATGGTTCCACTCCTCCGCACGGCTACCGCGCTGCTGTTCGCAACAGGATTCCTCATTTCTGTTCCCGCAGCATCGGCGCAGGAAGATCGCTATGCGCTCGCGGGCACCCTCGTCACCCCAGCGGGCATCGTCGACGACGCAATCATTTTGATCGCCGACGGCAAGATTCAAGCCGTCGGCGCCGGGATTTCCCTTCCCCCCGGCACCCCCTTGATCCGCACCGGCGGCGTCATCTTTCCCGGCCTCATCGATCTGCACAACCATCTCGTCTGGAATGTCTTTCCCCGCTGGACTCCGCGCTCGCCGGTAGGCGACCGATATGACTGGCAGGCGATGCCGGAATACGTTGCCAATCTCAGCGGACCGGAAGCTGCCATGATCACCCATGGAGATGGCTGCGACATGGAGCGGTATGGCGAAGTGAAGGCCCTGCTCGGCGGCGCGACGTCGGTCGTAGGAAGCTACGCGCCGACAAGCGCCGATCCGCATCGCAACGAGTGCGATCGCGGGCTGGCACGCAATCTGGATTTCTTTTCCGGTCTTTACACTCAGGCTCTCAATGTCGAGCCGCTGGACAACGAGGTCTTCCCCTTTGAAATCCCTTTCGCGCGAGCCCAGTCCATCCGGGATGCCTTGGCGTCGGGCAAACTCAAAGCGCTCCTGCTGCATGTAGCGGAAGGCAAGGATGCAAGCTCCGCCGAAGAATTCAAAATGCTCAAGGCCGACGGCCTGCTCAGGCCTGGAGTCAGCATCATTCACGGTGTCGCGCTCAATGCCGGCGATTTTCAAGAAATGGCACGAAACGGCGTGGGATTTATCTGGTCTCCCCACGGCGATATTGCGCTCTATGGCGTCACAGCCGACGTCGGCGCAGCCAAGGCCGCCGGAGTCACGATGGCGATCGGGCCCGACTGGAGTCCGAGCGGAAGCAATGGCATGTCGGAAGAGCTGCATTACGCCTATCAATGGGACCGCCGCCGGCCCGCATCCATTTTCAGCGCAGCCGATTTCATCGCCATGGCAACTTCAAATCCGGCAAAGTTGGCGGGAGTGAGCGATAAAGTGGGCGCACTGGTTGCAGGCGAAGCAGCCGATCTGGCCGTCTTTCCCCACAACGGCGACTCGCCTTTCTTGGCGCTGCTCGAAGCCAAGCCGGGAAGTGTCGCGCTGGTCATCGTGGGCGGAAAACCTATGGTCGGTGATCCGGAGCTGATGAAGAAGCTCGTTTCCGCTTCAAAATTAGAGGCCCTCACCGTCTGCAATCACGCCAAGAGCCTGAACACTGAAGATCTCGGCGGCGAAACCTGGAGCGGTATCGTCAAACAGCTGACCGATGACCTGAAAGCGTTCAAGCTTCCCCTTGCCGAACTGGCTGATTGCAACGCGGCTACCCCATGAGGGTGCATCGTTGCCCAGCGGGTTCAGTCATCGGATCTAGCCGCCTTAACGGGCGATAATAGTCTCGAGGGGCGGATGGCCGAAAAGACAAGTCAATCTTCTGCTCCGGCCCGACCTCCCAACCTCACTACCCGCCAAACGGGCGCGTTTCGCAATCCCGCCTTTCCTGCTTCCCTTTCATCGGTCCACCGGAGCCGATGGATCATTGCCATCGCGGTCATGTCCAGCGCGGTCATGGAGGTGCTGGATACCTCTGTCGTCAACGTCAGCCTGCCGCATATTGCCGGGTCACTTTCATCCAGCACCGACGAGGCCACCTGGGTGCTCACGTCGTACATCGTGGCCAATGCCATCATCCTGCCCATCACCGGCTGGCTTGCCAATTTCCTCGGCCGCAAGCGGCTCTTGATGATGGTCGTCACCGGCTTCACGCTGTCGAGCGCCCTATGCGGCGCGGCTCGCAGCCTGCCCGCATTGATCATCTTCAGGGTTTTGCAGGGCACAACCGGCGGTGGAATCCAGCCCCTTTCTCAGGCTGTCTTGCTGGAGGAGTTTCCCGGCAAGGAGCGCGGCAAGGCGATGGCCTTCTGGGGTCTTGGCATTATCGTCGCTCCCATTTTTGGTCCAACCCTGGGCGGCTGGATTACCGACAACTACTCCTGGAGGTGGGTTTTCTATATTAACCTGCCTGTCGGCATCCTCAGCTTCATCCTGATCGCGCTCTTCGTCACCGATCCGCCGTATATCCGGCGCGGATCGCTGCGTGTTGATTTGTGGGGTCTGGGTATGCTCGCAGTGGGCATGGGTTCTCTGCAGATCATGCTCGACAAGGGCCAGGAGCTGGACTGGCTCGGCTCCAGCCTCATACGCGTGCTTGCAGTCACGGCCACGGTTTTTCTGCCCGCATTCGTCATCCGCGAGTTACTGGCCAAGGAGCCGATCGTGCGCTTCAGGCTATTCCGCTATCGCCAGTTCGCAACCGGCATTGTGATGGCCACGGTCCTGGGTTTCGTTCTCTACGGAAGCCTCGTGCTTCTGCCGCTCTTTATGCAAACGCTGCTGGGCTGGACGGCGACGACTGCGGGCCTTTGGATGAGCCCGCGCGGTATTGCGACGGCGGTGGGCATGCCTATTGTGGGTTTTCTGCTGGGCCGAAACTGGGATGAACGCTGGATGCTGGCGTCGGCGTTCGCCGTGGCGGGCCTCTCGTTTTTCGGCTTTTCCCACATGACCCTGCAGTCAGGCACGTGGGATCTGATGTGGCCGCTTGTCATGCAGGGATTCGGCCTGGCATTTCTCTTTGTGCCTCTGACCACGCTGACCATGGCTCCCATTCCCAGAGAAGAGACCGGGTACGCCACCAGCCTCTACAGCGTGATGCGCAACATCGGATCGAGTATTGGAGTCTCTTTCGTCACCACGGCGATCGCTCGGCGGTCCCAGTTTCATCAGCAGATTCTTGCCGCGCACATTACGCCGGAATCTCTCAGCCGGCCCGAGTTTCAGGCCTATGCCGCCATGCTTCGCCAGCATGGGCTCAGTGCCGCGGCTGCTGCGCACGGATCGCAGGCGCTCATTTACCAGTCGCTTCAACAGCAAGCGTCGTTGCTGAGTTATGACGAGTCTTTCTGGCTCATGGGCGTCCTCTTCCTGGCGATCATCCCGCTCATCGCACTAATGCGCAGGACCCATCACTGAGTTTGGCCCAGCGCAAAATTCAAAGCCCCACCGGTTCATCACTCCGGTGGGGCTCAGTATTGCCAGCGGTACGCCGCCTGAAAACCAGACTTGGTGTAGCACGAACCGAATTGTGTCGAGCGTTGGCCCGATTGTGCTGACTCTCTACTGCCCTGCCACCCCGTCCACCTTCTCCTGGTACTCGACGATTTTCTTCAGCAGGGCGTAGTCCACATTGGCGTTAATTTTGCGGCCGTTGATCACCAGCGTGGGCACCTCGCCGATGCCGACATCGTTGCCGAATTTGACAGAGGCTTCCACTGCCGATTTGACATCGGGCGTGGCGGCGCAAGTCGCGATCTTGGTGGGATCGAGGCCGGCCTTGGTGACAGCGCTATTGAGCGTGAGGGTGGCGCCGTCAGCCGTTGCCAGACCATCCTGACCGTCGAAGACCGCGGCGGCGAATTGGAAAAAGGCGCTGCTGCCGCCCTGGCGCGTTACGCAGACTCCGTACTCGGCTGCCTGCATCGACTCCGGATGGATCGAAGGGATGGGATAGTTCTGAAAAACGATGCGCGCTTTGGGAAAATCCGTGGCCAGCTTGTCCATATTGGCCTGCGCAGCTTTGCAGTGCGGGCACTGGAAATCGGCAAATTCCACCAGTTCCAGGTCCTTTGAGGCCGCCCCACGATAGGGGCCGTCCGCATGGGTCTCCATCTCCTGGCGGATGGGAGCGAAGGGTTGTGCCCCGAAGTCGACGATGGTATCGCCGGTGATGATGTGTTTGCCATCGGGAAGGGCCAGGAACGCGACAGACTGGATTTGCTGCTTGCCGGTTCGATCGCCGACCAGAATGATGACCCTGGAGATGCCATCGACCTGCGTCTTGAGGATGCCCTGCACCTGCCACATGCGATCCGAGTCATAACCCCACATGGCTTGCAGGAAGGAATCAACCACTTCCTTGGTGGGCGCAGAGGCGGTAAAGTTGGCCGGATCGGGCGGAGGGAACTTGGGCGGCCCGCTGGGCGCCGGAGCGCTGGGCTCCTGCGCAGGCGCCTGAGCGGGCGCAGCCTGACCGGGCGCCGATGGCGGTTGCTGCGCGTTGGTGTCAGGAACGGGCGGCACGTGCTGCTGGGCAAAAACCTGATATGCCGGAACGAAAAGGGCGCCGAGTACGACGGCGCAAAGAATACGGATGGACAAGCGAATCAAGCGGTTCTCCTTCAATTACGGGAAGATTTCCCATTCAATAGCTTAAATGCTCCTCCGCCGCCGGGACCAGCTTGGCTTCTAGCTACTAGCTTCTAGCTGTTCCCTGCCCTTACACCTGCACCTTCACGGCGATGGGAAACCTGCGGCCCATGCCGAAGGATTTGGCAGTGACCTTGAGAACTGGAGCTGCCTGCTGACGCTTATACTCCGATCGCTCGATCAGATGCACGACCTGTTGGACGAGATCGAGAGAAAAACCGTTTTCGGCGGCAATGTGCTCGGGTGTTTCGTAGCGCTCGACATAGGCCTCCACAATGGGGTCGAGGACGTCGTAGGGCGGCAGCGAATCGGTATCCATCTGGCCGGGCCGCAGCTCGGCTGAGGGCGGCTTGTTGAGGATCGCTTCAGGAATGATCTCGCGTTCACGATTGAGCCAGCGGCAGACGGCGTAGACGCGGGTCTTGACCAGGTCGCCAATCACAGCCAGTGCGCCCACCATGTCGCCATAGAGAGTGCAGTAGCCGACAGCCATCTCGGATTTGTTGCCAGTCGTGAGCACGAGGGCCCCAAACTTGTTTGAGAGCGCCATGAGCAACGTGCCGCGGATGCGCGGCTGGATATTCTCCTCGGTGATGTCCTCCTTGCGGCCGGTGAAAATCGGAGCGAGGGCGCGGAGAAACTCGGCGAAGAGCGCGCCAATATCGATGGTCTCAAAGCGAATGCCGAGGTTGGCGGCGAGCTGGCGGCTATCGGCAACGGATCCGGGCGAGGAGTAGGGGCTGGGCATGCCGACGGCCAACACATTCTCCGGGCCAAGAGCCTCGGCGGCGATGGCGGCAACGAGGGCGGAATCGATCCCGCCGCTGAGGCCCACAATCACCTGCCGAAAGCCGCATTTGCGCACGTAATCGCGCGTGCCGAGCACCAGAGCACGATAAGCGGCCTCGGTGTCGTTATCCTCGGGCGCGGCAATGGGAGGCGCGGTGAAAGGATCGACAACCACGAGATCCTCGCGGAACGAAGCCGCCTGCGCGATGAGCTGGCCGCAGCCGTTGAGGGCCAGCGAGGAGCCGTCGAAGATGAGGCTGTCGTTGCCGCCCACCTGGTTGCACATGAGCACGGGAATGTGGTCGCGGCGGGCGATCGCGGCCAGCATCTCGCGGCGGATGGCGCGCTTGGAGTGCCAGAAGGGCGATGAGGACAGGTTGATGTGGAGGGAGGGATGCTGGCGCATCAGCTCTTCGATGGGATCCACGGTGTAAAGACGGCGCGGCCAGAAATTCTTGTCGTTCCAGGCGTCCTCGCAGATGGTCACGGCGAGACGGACGCCGTCGAAATCGATCACCTTCTGTGGGGCGGAGGGAGAGAAGTAGCGCTGCTCGTCGAATACGTCGTAGAAGGGCAGCAAGCGCTTGTGTTGTTCCAGGAGCAGCCGGCCCCGGTCGAGCAGGACGGCGGCGTTGACGGCGGGTTTACCGTCGAGGCTGCAGGGGTCGGCAGGGCCGGAGCTGGATGAGCCGCTACGGCCATGAGCGGGCAGCGCCACTCCGGCCAGGACGGCGGTAGGCAGATTGCGCGTGGCCTCGGCCAGCTCGTCCACTGCCACGCGGCAGCGCGCCAGGAAGCTGGGCTTTTCAAGGAAGTCGGCCGGAGGGTACCCGCAGATGGCAAGCTCGGAAAAAACCGTCAGCCGCGCTCCCAGCTCGGCGGCGCGGCGGCTGGCGTCAACAATTTTCGCGAGGTTCCCTGTGAAATCACCGACCGTTGGGTCGATCTGGGCCAGCGCAATCTTCACACCTCTATTTTAAATTCCCGGCGTTCCGGACGAGGCGAGGTACAGCAGCCCACGGCCCTAGCGGGACCCTTGCCGGGGCCAAGATGGCTGAAAACGGGGCAGTTGGGGCACATTGACCCCCCAAACGGGGGATTTTTCCTGAGCCTCAAACTCCCTAAAATCCTGATTGCAGACTCGACTTCATTGCCAGCGTGGGTGTGCAACAGGGGGAGCGCGTGCGGGCCGCTCGGCAAAGAGCGCGCAGTTTTACGGCTTTCCACATTTCGCGCAGCCTTTTCCCGGGTTGAGCCGAGGCGGCTTTTTCTCATGGAAAAAGCCAGTGAGCTTTTCGGCCCCGGGTTAGTGTGATTGTGGAACCGCTTCAGGGGAGGATGCCATCGAACAGCGAGTGCGACTGGCCGACCTGCTGATCCGCGCCAAGTTGGTCACGGAGAAGGACGTAGCTGCGGCACTGGTGAGGCAGCGGGATCACGGCGGACGCCTGGGCGACAATCTGGTGGCGATGGGCGCCATCGACCAGAAGGTGCTTGACCGGTTTATCCACCGCATTCCTACCGAACCCGGCAACATCGCCGAGACCGGCATCGACGAGACCGTACTGGTGGCCTTGTTGATGAAGCTGATTTATGTCGGTCGGCTTGAGACCATCGGACAATTCGTTGAGGCCATCAAGCTGCCCGTGCCCATCGTGATCGACCTGGCGCAAAAGGCCGTGGAGCGCCGGTTGGTGTACGCGCTCGGCTCGCGCGAATACGACAGTCCCCTGAGCATGGGCTATGGCCTCACCGAAGAAGGCCGGCGCTGGACTGTGGATGCGATGCGGCAATCGGGGTACGTGGGGCCGGCCCCCGTGACTCTCGATCAGTTTACGGAACGGGTCAATTTGCAGAAGCCGACCAACGAACGCATCACTGCGGAACGCATTCGCAGTGCGGTCAGCGAGCTGGTCCTGGAGGAAAGCATCGTGGAGCAGGTGGGACCGGCGCTCAATTCCGGCCGCGCCATCCTGCTGTACGGCCCGCCGGGCAACGGCAAGACTTCAGTGGCGTTGACCTTTGCCAGCGTGTTTCACGATGTGATCTACGTTCCTTACGCCATTTATGTAGAAGGCCAGATCATTCGCTTCCACGATCCAAGCATCCACGCCCCTATTAGCCCGACAGTGGAAAGCGACGAAGATACGCACTCGTTCATCCGGCGCGAAACGTTCGACCTGCGCTGGATTTCGTGCCGCCGGCCATTCGTAATCACGGGCGGCGAGTTGACGCTGGATATGCTCGACCTGCGTTACGACCATGCGGGCCATTTTTACGAGGCACCGCTGCACATGAAGGCTTTAGGCGGGTGCTTCTTCATCGACGATTTTGGACGGCAGCTGGTGGGCCCGACCCACCTGCTGAACCGCTGGATTGTGCCGCTGGAAAGCCGTGTCGACTACCTGAAGCTGCATACGGGAAAAACCTTCAGCATTCCTTTCGAGGAGCTGGTGATCTTCTCAACAAACCTCGAGCCGGAGGATCTAATGGATCCGGCGTTCTTGCGCCGCCTTCCCTACAAGATCGAGGTTGCTCCGCCGGATATGGATCACTACAGGCGCATCTTCGAGAAGGAGTGCCTGCGGCAGGGCCTGACCATGCGCGACGAAGTGTTCAATTTCATCGTGTACATGTTGAAAGACGGAGATGGACCCGACCTGGCGGCGTTTCAGCCCCGCTTCATCGTGGACCAGGTGGTGGCCACATGCCGGTTCATGGGAAAGGTTCCAGAGCTGCGGTCGCCCTACATCGAGTATGCGATCAACAACCTGCGGATCCGCCGGACTACAGCCCCCAAGCCGGAGGCGAAGCGGCCGGCAAATTCCACTCAGATGCCCGTGCGGATGAGCCAGACAGCCGGGATCCTGGAATAGTCTCCAAGGCCACAGCCAATCCCCAGGCGCAGCAGGCTGCGCCCAAATCCCAAACTGTCAAAACAGCGGAGCAGAAGCGCTACGTGCCGGTGCCGGCAAAAACGACAGCGATGGTGCGCAGGATGATTTTGAAGTCCAGCCAGATGCTCCAGTTTTCAATGTAGGTGACGTCGAGCGAAACGTAGCTGGCAAAGGATGGGTCCTGCCGTCCCTGCACCTGCCACAAGCCTGTGATGCCGGGGGTGACATCGAGCCGGCGCAGGTGGCTCAGGTCGTACCTGCTTACTTCGCCTGCCAGCGGCGGGCGTGGTCCCACAATGCTCATCTCGCCGCGCAGCACGTTGATGAACTGGGGCAGCTCATCAAGCGAGTACTTACGCAGAAAACGCCCAACCCCGGTGACGCGCGGATCGTTGGATGCCTTGAAGAGCACGCCGTCGCGCTCGTTCATGTGCATCACTTCGGAGCGGCGCTTATCGGCGTCACGGACCATGGTGCGGAACTTGACGCAACGGAAGACGACGCCTTTCTTGCCGATGCGCTCGGAAGTGTAGAAGACGGGGCCGGGCGAATCGAATTTGATGGCGATGGCGATGGCCACCAGGATGGGTGACAGCAAAACCAGGGAAATCGCAGAAAAGAGGGTATCGAAGACACGCTTGAAGACAAATCCCAATTCGGGCACATGGCCCCGGTGCAAGGGAATGGTGGGAAACTGGCCAATGTACTCGACCGGGGTCATCCAGGCCACGCCTTCGTACATTTCGGGGATCACGCGCAGGTCGACGCCGTGAATGCGCGCCTGTTCCAGCACATTCTGCACGATGCCGCGTTCGCAGGGGCTGGTGAAGAAAATCTCGTCGACAAACTGTTTGCGCGTCTGCTGGAAGAGGGAATCGAGTGAGCCAACGACCTCGTCAGGGGATTCCGCTGCGCCGGCCTCGCATCCGGGAATCTGGATAAAGCCCTTGAATGTGTAACCCAGATGGCGGATGCTGTCGACGTGATGACGCAAAGCGTTGGCCTCGGGCCCGGTGCCGACGATGAGGATGTTGCGCGTATCGAGGCCGCGATCGTAACGGCGATAGAGTAGCATGCGATAGATCAGGCGCCGCAGGCCGAGCACGATGGCGACCAGAATGATGGTGTTTACCACGATGCGGCGAGGGATATCTTCGGCCTGAACCAGGTAAAGCGTGCCCAGCAGAAACAGGCCGGCGGTGAAGCAGGCCTGGGCACTCATACGCTGCTCATGCAGATAGTTGGTAAAGCGAGCCGGCGTGTAAAGATGCATGCGCCGGCTGATCATGATCACCATGATGGTGAAGCCGCAAAGCAGCGCGAGCAGAATCCAGATGGAGCGGTGCGTAAACAAACTGCCGTGGACGAATCCCCGGGCGCCCGCCATGGGAGTGGTGCGAAATTTGTACAGAGTGGAGACGAAGGCGGCTGCAAGGATGGTGAGAGCATCCAAGGCCATCCACATTCTGGCTGCGCCTCGGCCGGCGCGCGCATCTCCGCCGGTGACGCCTGACTCCCACTCTGCAGGTGATGCCAGAGAGGACGACAGCCTTTGCCAAAAATCTGAACTCGCCATAAGAGAAGCGCAGACCTCAGACTTTCATTAGTGCATTGAACCCGGGGCCCTGGGTTTGATTTGCACGAGAAAAGCAAGGCACAGGTACATCAAATTGCAATATGCGGGCTGAGTGTACGACCTCTGTAAAACGGACCGTATCTCTTCTGACCCGGGAACAGGCAAACAGTTTTCTATCGCAACAAATACTCGATCGTCGTGGCTTCCTCAGCTTTTCTGGAGTGCCGGATGCACCTCTCCGACGCAAGAGACACAAGAGAAAAATCTCCCTGCTGGCGCTAACGGGCCGATGCGACCGGCAGAAAATCCCAGCGGACATAGCTTTATCGGTCTAAACCGGCGTTGCCCGAACGGTTCACTTGCAACGCAATACAGCAAAGAAAGAGACGAAAGCAAGAATAACAGGTTTTGGTTGTTCCCTATCCTGGGGGGAGTGCGCGCGTTCTTTCTCCACGATTTCCGGCCATGACTTGAAGTGAACCCGATTCACTTCAGCTTCGCCCAAAGAGGGAGGGGAGTGCAAGGAAAAACTTAAGGCTGAGGGTTACCAACTACTACGGGAGGCTTACAGCGCCTCGCCAGTGTATTTTAGCGCTGATATTGGAAAGAAAAAACCAAAATGTTCAATCATTAGGTATCGAATAGGCGTCGAGGTCGAGAAATCGGCGGATAGGGGTATCTGAAGAGTTAAGAAAATCCTGCAGCGGACCAAAGAATTCCGCCCTGCCGTTGTGCAAAAACAGGACACAATCGGCGAGCGCCCGAGCGAAACGTGTATCGTGCGTCACCACGACGCTGGTAAAGCCCAGTTGGTGCTTGAGGCGCTGGATGAGGCGGCCAAGCCGGCGGGCAATGAGGGGATCGACCATGGTGGTGGGCTCGTCGTAGAGAACAATCTCAGGTTGCGCGGCCAGAGCGCGAGCCATAGCCACGGCGCGTTTGCGGCCCGTGGAGAGGCTGGCAGGAAGCTCGTCGATGACATCCTGGGCGCCGACCAGCCCGATGAGGCGGTCGACGATCTGATCCACCTGGTCGTCGGCCAGGCCGCCGCGCTCGCGCAACGGGAAGGCGACGTTTTCGCGCACGCTCATCGAGTCAAAAAGCGCGCCGTTTTGAAACACCATGGTGATGCGTTTGCGAATGGCGCGCAGGCCCTCTTCGTTGAGATCGTTGATCTCATGTCCTTCGATGCGGATCAACCCCGCATCGGGCCTTAGGAACCCCATGAGCAGGCGTAACGACACTGACTTACCCACACCGCTGCGGCCGAGAATGCAGAGCGTCGCACCGCGGTCGACCGTAAAGCTGACGTCTTCAAGGACGGCACGGCCATTGAAGGCGATGGAGACATGTTCGAACTCGATGAAGGGGCCCAGTGGTGGCGGGCCGGGAGGAGCAATGGAGGGTGGGCGGTCGCCTTTTTTGGGCGGCTTGGAAAGGGCATCGAGCTCCGCTTGCAGCGGCTTCAACTGCTCATGCGGATCGTGCTGGTGCGGAGGGTCGGACATGGCTCTCAGGATCAGCTTACGCGACGCGGCAGCGACCGCGATGGAGGAGGGCCTCGGCGCGGCGCACATCCTCGGGTGTGTTCAGGTTGAGAAACCAGCACAGAGGCGGCAAACCGAGTGGATGGTTCACCTGGCCCGGCTGCGCCAGCAGCTCGACGGGAACGGCGTCGATTGGCGGGCCCAGGCCGGCCGCGGCCGATTCGAAGGCGTTGAAGCAACCGCCGGAACGGGCATGGAGCGCGGCTTCGAGGCCGTCAAGCGCGACGCGATCAATCACCGCCGGAAAAGTTTGAGTGAATCCTGCGACCGAAGCCACTGTGACCGCGCGTCCGGAGACGCGCGCGCGGCGGAGCAGGTAAGCAGGGAGCGAGCCGGGCAAGAGAGGCAGGTCGATGGGCAGAAACACTGCGTAGCGTGCCGAGGTGGATCGAAGTGCGGCGCAAACGCCGGCTAACGGGCCAAGGCCGGGATCGAGATCGTCGACGACCGGGGCGAAGACTGCGAGAGAAGAGCCGGACGCGGTATTCGCTCCGGCAATCATTGCGTGGAGACCGGCCTCTTCAAGAATGGAAAGCGCATGCGCAATGAGCGGCCGGCCGGCAAAGGGCAGAAGCGCCTTGTCGCTGCCCATGCGGCTGGATTGTCCGCCAGCCAGAACGAAGCCGGCGGCGTCATGGTCTGAATTCATATTGCATGTTCGGCGTTCCCACCCTTTCGCCGCTGACGCGGCGAAAAGGATGGGGCAACCCAGTTCTTGCGCTGGGCCGGATACTGAACGAGTTTAACGGCCAACCTCTTCGAGGAATCGGATCAGCGAATCGATTCCCAGCTCGAAGTTTTTCAGGTTGAACTTTTCGTTGGGCGCATGGAGATTGTCGTCGGGCAGGCCAAAGCCCATCATCACGCTGGGCAGGCCCAGGTGCTTGTCGAAGTCGCCAACGATGGGAATGGAGCCGCCGGAACGGATAAAGACCGTGTCTTTGCCCCAAACCTCATGGAGCGCCTTCGTAGCCGCCTTCACGTACTTATTGTCGGTGGGAATCAGGCACGGATCGCCGGTGTGAATCAGCCGGACTTCGATGTCAACGCCAACCGGCTTGATCTTCTCCACGTAGCTTTTGTAAAGTTCGAATGCCTTGGCCGGATTCATGTTGGGAACCAGGCGCATGGAGACTTTGGCCGTCGCCTTGGCGGGAATGACGGTCTTGGCGCCCGCGCCGGTAAACCCCCCGGGCATGCCGTGCACGTCCACCGTGGGCCGCGCCCAGGTTCGTTCCATCACGCTGTAGCCCCGCTCGCCCACCAGCACTTTCGAGCCCACTTCGGTTTTGCGGTACTCCTCTTCGTTGAACGGCAGGCTCTTCCAGGCCTTCAGTTCGTCGGCGCTGGGAGCCTGCACGTCGTCGTAAAAGCCGGGAATCAGGATGTGGCCGTTCTCATCCTTGAGCTTGGCGATGATCTGACACAGCGCCACGAAAGGATTGGGAGCCGCGCCGCCATACATGCCGGAGTGCAGGTCGGTCTTGGCGCCGCGCACTTCGAGTTCGGTGTAGATCATGCCGCGCAGTCCCACGCAGAGCGTGGGCAGGCCGGGCGCAAACAGCTCGGTGTCTGACACCAGCGCGAAATCGGCTTTCAGGTCGGCAGGCTTCGAAGCCACGTACTCCGCAATGGTCTCGCCACCCACTTCTTCTTCTCCCTCGAAGATGACGCGCACATTTACCGGCAGCGCCTTGTTGGCCGCCATCAGCGATTCCAGCGCCTTGATCTGCGCCCACACCTGGCCCTTATCATCGACCGCGCCGCGCGCGTAGATGTTGCCGTTGCGTTCGGTAGGCTCGAAGGGTGGCGTGTGCCACTCGTCGAGCGGATCGGGAGGCTGCACGTCGTAATGCCCATAGATGAGGACGGTCGGCTTGCCCTTGGCGTGCAGCCAGTCGGCATACACCAGAGGATGACCTTCTCCTTCAATGAGCCGCGCGTGCTCGAGGCCGATGCGGGTGACCTCGGCTTTCACGGTTTCCGCGGCCTTGCGGCAGTCGCCTTTGTGCTCGGGCAGCGTGGAGATGGACGGAATGCGCAGCAGGTCTTTCAATTCGGAGAGAAAACGGGGGTGGTTCTGCTTGGCGAAGGCAAGCGCGGAAGAAGACATGGAACGGCTCCTTTCAAGAAAACAGACAGAAGCGAGTATAGACCGATGGGCAGACCAGCCGCCGCCGACGAAGGTCCCTCGCTGCGCTGACAGTGGCGCTTTCAAGTTGTAAACTGGTTGCCGCCAATCAATGTTCCAGGAAAATTGAATGGGAGGCCAGATGCCGACCTGGAAGAGAGGTGCATTGTGGACCCTCGCGACGAGCGTGCTCCTCGCGATCGCTGCTGGCGGAAAGCCTTTGGTCGGCCAGGGTTCGAGTGATACGTCTCGTTCGGCAGAGCCCGCGGTGGATCAGTCGTGGCCCGAAGTCAACCTCAACGTCGTCGTACTCGACAAGCACGGCGCACCGCAAACCGTCGACGAACACCAGTTTCAACTTTTTGAAGACGGCGCCGAGCGCCCGCCCCAGTTTCGCGGTTCGCCGGATTCGCCGATATCGATTGGCTTCATCATTGACACTTCAGGTTCGATGTTCCGCCGTCTCGGGTCGACTGCCTGGACCGTAAAGGCGATCGTGAAGGCGTTGCCGGAAGGTAGTGAAGTGATGGCTGTTTTGTTCGGTGACGAGGCCCATCTTGACCTTCCCTTCACGCCTATTTCCAAGGCTGACCTCTCGTTTCTGGATCGGCGGAGCGCTCGCGGCGGGACAGCGCTTTTCGACGCGCTTGTTGTCACGGAGCAGTACTTTGCCGCCCACGCGCGCTATGCGAGAAGAGCGCTGGTTCTCTTCAGTGACGGCGGGGACGACGCATCACATTCTCGCGAGAAAGATGCAATTCGCAGCCTGCAATCGCCCGGCGCGCCAACGTTTTATTCCTTCAATTTTCCCGATCCCTGGCCGCCGCCGGGCGGAAAACACACCATGGATCTACTAGCGAAGGCAGGCGGAGGCGTCGCTTTCGCGCCCAAAGAGAAAGACCTCGAGCCTGAGGTCACTCGTCTCATCAGCGTCATTCCTAGCCAATACGTTCTACGTTTCACGGCGGCCGACGCGGCACGTGACGGGAAGGCGCATAAGCTGGAAGTGCGCCTGTCTGACCGCACCCTGCAAATTCTGGCCCTTCCGGTCTATTACGCTCCCAGTCAATAGGGTTGAAGCGAGTCTGGCTTCATCCGAAGGGCTGCTCCAGCGACGGGCTGGGGCCGGTGAAGAGCCTGGCGCCGTCTTCGGTAATATGCATGTCGTCTTCGAGGCGCAGGCCGAATTCGCCGGGGATGTAAATACCGGGTTCGTCAGAGAAGCACATGCGCTCGGCAATGATTTGCGGGTTGCCACGCACCAGATAGGGCCACTCGTGCATGTCCATGCCGATGCCGTGGCCAAGGCGATGCAGGAAATACTTGTAACCGGGGCCGAAGCCCGCGTCTTCAATCACTTTGCGGGCCGCGGCGTCGACCGAGCCGCAAGTAGCACCGGGACGGGCGGCGGCGAGCGCGGCGGCCTGGGCGCGATGGACAATATCGAAGCATTGGAGCATCTTGTCGCTGGGCTTGCCGTAAACAAAGGAGCGCGAGATATCGGATTGATAGCCTTCGACCGTGCAGCCGTCGTCGATGAGCACCATGGCGCCCTCGCGAATGGTTTGCGGCTGGATGGAGCCGTGTGGCAGAGCCGAATAGGGGCCGGTTTCGCAGCTGGCATCGCCTGGGAATCCGACGCGCGCGTAGGCTGTGGCGACCAACGCGGAAAATTCATGTGTGGTCATGCCCGGCGAGGCCGCACGCCAGGCCGCTTCATACACCTGGAGCGTGACGGAATTTGCCAGTTGCATCAGTGCGAGTTCGGCGGGCGATTTGATTTCGCGGCAGCCTGCGGTAACGGGTGTGGCGCTGCGCAGCGTGGCCTGCGACAGGGTGCGGCCGATGCCCTGCGCGAAAACAAAAGGCATGGTTTCGTCGATCCCAATGGCACCGCTCAGTCCGAGGTCGCGCAGACCGTCGGCGAGGCGAGCATAGGGATCGTCGTCCTCCTGCCAGGTGAGCAGGCGGGTGGAAGCAAGCGAAGGCACCAGTGCGAACTGCTCGTGCAGGCGATCCGCCTCGAATGCCGGGCACACGGCGAAGGGCTGGCCTTTCGCAGGCAGGACCAGAACCATCATGCGCTCGCTCGGGAACCAGCGAACGCCGCTAAAATAGCGCAACGAAGTGCCACCGGTCATGCAGATGGCGGCGAGGTTCGCCTGCTGCATCAACTCGCGTGCGCGCTGGAAGCGCGCCTCGCGCTCGGCGCTGGAAATGGGCGTGGCTTCCTTGCGGCGATCCTTGAGCGCGGCGATTGGAGCGGGCAGCGCGGAAGCGTCCGCGCCTTCCGCGTCTACGTCCAACGCAGCCAATGGCAACAGCGCCGCGGCGCCGGCAATAAAATTGCGCCTCGTGGGTTTCATCTCAGATGAGATGATACAGGGCGGGTCAATGAAGGTTCGCGAATCGGCGCCCCGATGA
The DNA here is from genome assembly GCA_030042915.1 of Acidobacteriaceae bacterium. The sequence continues at coordinate 9,321 of JASHYS010000448.1, read as the reverse complement.
GCCTTCCGTAACGAGCGCAGGAACGGGCCGCGGGTGCATAGTAGAGATAGAGCAAAATGCCAGAATTTGAGGGCATGCAGCAGGCATGTATGCAAAACGCCGTTAAGGTGTTGATCGCTGAAGATGAGCCCAATGCGCTGGCCGGGCTGGCGGAGCTGATCTCTGGGTGGGGATACAACACCGAGACAGCGCGCGACGGCCAGGAAGCGTGGGAGAAGGCGCTGAAATGGGATCCGGCCATTGTGGTCACAGATCTGAAGATGCCGCGCATGGATGGTATGGGCCTGCTGGCCAAGCTGGCCGAGGGTGGCGAGGGCATTAGCGCCAATATGGCCGTGGTGGTGCTCACGGCGATGGGTTCCATTCAACTGGCCGTTGAAGCCATGAAGATCGGTGCCTACGACTTTCTGCAGAAGCCGGTAGACGCCACGCGCCTGAAGACCATCCTGGCTAACGCCGCCCGGCAGCGGGAGACGGCGATCCAGCTGGAAGTGGCGCGGCGGCGGCTGCGCGAAACCGGCGTGCTGGGCTCGCTGGTAGGCAGCTCCAAACAGATGAAGGAGATTTTCGGGCTCATCGAGCAGATTGCGCCCTCCAACGTCCCCGTGCTCATCACCGGCGAGAGCGGGACCGGCAAGGAGCTGGTGGCGCGCACGTTGCACGACCTGAGTCCCCGCAAAGGGCGGCCGTTTGTCGCCGTCAACTGCGCCGCCATTCCTGAGACCCTGATCGAGAGCGAGATTTTCGGCCACGAAAAGGGCGCGTTTACGGGAGCCATGGAGCGGCGGGCCGGCTGCTTCGAACTGGCTTCGGGCGGCACGCTGCTACTGGACGAAATCGGCGAGATGCCATCGGGCACGCAGGCCAAGCTGCTGCGCGTGCTGGAGGAGCGGAAATTCCGGCGGCTGGGCGCGCGTAACGAGCAGGATACGGATGTGCGCGTTCTGGCGGCGACCAACCGCGATCCCAAGAACGCCGTCGCTGAGGGCCATCTGCGCAACGATCTCTACTACCGGCTCAATGTCTTCAACATCAATATGCCACCGCTGCGCGAGCACCTTGACGATCTGCCGCCCATGGTGGAAGCCATGGTGCTTGAGATGAACCAGAAGCACGGGCGCAAGGTTTCCGGCATAGCCGCGTCGATGCTCGAACGACTGATGGCCCACAGCTGGCCCGGCAATGCGCGTGAGTTGCGCAATACCATCGAGCGAGCCGTGATTCTTTGCCCCGACGGGGCGCCGCTGGACGCCGGGCACCTGCCGCAGGGATTTGGTAGAGAGCAGGCAGCGGGAACCGCGGCACTGGATGGCAATGCCATTACGGTGCCGGTGGGTGTCACGGTTGACGAGGCAGAGCGGTTGCTGATTCTGCGCACCTTGGAAGCTACCGGACAGAACAAAACCCGTGCCGCAGAAATCCTGGGCGTGAGCCTGAAAACCCTGCACAATAAACTCAAGGGGTATAGCCGGAACCAAAAGGAGCATTGAAAGATTAGAGGAAAAGCCCGAATACTGTCCCCGACGGGCCCGGTTTGCGTCGAAGCAAGTAATGGCGTGTAAGAGGGTTAGGGCACGACCTGAACGGCGCCGAAAACAGTGTCAGGGCGCGACTTGGCAGCTTGCGGACGACAACCCACGGAGGGCTGGGCTTTTAGGCCCCGATAGCTGCGACGTCAGCATGTGGGCCTCAGGCATTTTTTGAAAGGGCACTCCCCGCGTGGGTTTGAAGGACTCCAGGCCTTGGCGATAATCGAGAATTCTGATCGATGCGTCTGAAGACCAAACTCGTGCTGGCCATTTCGGCCCTGGTATTCCTCATCGCCGCGATCGTGTCGGGGGTGTATGTCCACCAGCTTGTCAAGGCGGCGGTGCTGGAAACCTACGACACCAATCGCATGGTGGCCGACGAGGTGCGGTTTGCACTGCGCAATGCGCTTGAAACCGGGTTGAAGGATCGCACGGTCGATCCCAACAATCCCGACGAGTTGCGCGCTCTGGTGGCCGAGACCGTGCAAAACGACGACACGCTGAAGGCGGTGCTGGTGTCGGCGATCCGCTACTCGACAACGGTGTACGACGTCAACATCGGCGATAGCCAGGGCGCTACCCTGCTGAGCACCAATCCCGACAACCAGGGCAAACCGCTGCCTGTGCGCCCCAACTACAACCAGCTGCTGAAGGCCAGCCCGGTGCGGACCATGATGCAGGCCTTCGGCGAGCCCCAGGTTTACGACGTGGTGGCGCCGCTTGAAAACAACGGCAAGCTTTTCGCCTCGGTAAACGTGGGTGTACACACATCCCTGCTGCGCGCCGTTTACCAGCCATTGCTGCGGAACGCCTTGCGGCTGATGGGTCTGGCCCTGATCGTGGCGCTGATGTCGGCTTTCCTGCTGAGCAACCTGGCCCTCCGCCCGTTGACCCAGATCAGCCGGCAGCTCGACCGCCTGACCGCGGCCTCAGGCGCGCCTGCCGAAGAAGAGAAAGACACGAAACAGGACGTGGCGGCGCGCGTGTCGACCAAGATCGAGCAGATCGGGCAGCGCATGCGCAACGTGGAGGAAGTGTACTCGGCGTTGCGCGAGAACCTCGACCAGATCCTGGGCAACCTGCAGGACGGCATCCTGCTCTTTACCGAGGACAAGCGCGCGGTGCTGGTTTCGGAGGCGGCGCGACGCTTCCTTGAGATCGACCACCACAGCATCCTAGGGTGGCATGCCCGCGAGATTTTCGACCGTTCAACGCGGCTGGGTGGATTGCTTTGCGACGCCATGGATGCGGGCATCAACGTTGAGAAGGAGGAGGTGCGCACGGAAAGCGGGCGGCGCATTCAGGCGTCGTTGGACTTTATCTACGACGAAGAGACGCACCGCGGGCTGGGTGCGCTGGTGACGCTGCACGACCTGGAGACGGCGGAAAAAATCGAGTCGGAACTGGAGCTTTCGCGACGCATGGCGGCGATCGGCAGGCTTACGTCGGGCGTGGGCCATGAGGTGAAGAACCCGATCAACGCCATTGTGGTGCACTTGGAGCTGTTGAAGTCGAAGCTGGGCGAGGCGGATGCTCCCGCACTCAAGCACTTGGATGTGATTGACATGGAGATACGCCGCCTTGACCGCGTGGTGCAGACGCTGGTGGATTTCTCGCGCCCCGTGGAGCTGCAATTGCGCGAGCAGGATCTGCGCGCGGTGATCGGCGACGTGCTGGCTTTGGCAACCGACGAGCTCACCATGCGCCGGGTGACGTTAATCACGCGCATGCCCGAAGAGCCGCTGATTGCCAACGTGGACGCCGACCTTTTGAAGCAAGCGGCGCTGAATGTTATCCAGAATGGCGCACAGGCCATGCCGGATGGAGGCAGGCTGCAAGTGATTTTGGAAGAAAACTGGGGCGACGCCGAAATCTCTCCATTTCAGGAGCCGAACGGACACCTGGGTGACAAAGCCAAGCATGCAGCCGGGTCGGCCGTGCTGCGCATTGCCGACGAGGGAACGGGCATCCCACCGGAGATCCTGGATAAGATTTTCGATCTGTACTTCACCACCAAGGCCGGGGGCAGCGGCATCGGCCTGGCCATGACCTACCGCATCCTGCAGTTACATCATGGCAGCGTAGACGTACAATCGAGACAGGGCCGGGGCACGGAATTCAGGCTGCGAATTCCACTCACCGCCGCCGACCGGGCGCGCCGGAATCTTCAGCCGGCGAACGTCGATGGCGAAAAGGGGTTTGGGGAATGAGGTCACCTGCCAGGTATGGTGCGTGGCTGCTGCCGCTTTTTCTAGCGGGCTGCATCCACATGCCCTTCCATAAGGGCCAGACGGCGCAAATGGCGCCGCTGGCGCTCCCCGTGCAATATGCGCAGACGCTCGACGTGGTCTCTGTCGAGTTGCCCCTTTCGATGCAACTGATCCCCGGCAGGCCGATCTATAACATGAGGGAGCGGCCGGAGCCGATCGAGGAACCAGCCAAGCACCGCAAGCCTCTTCCTCCCGTGGAGGTAAATCCACCTCAGGAGTCGGCGGCTGCGCCCACTCCGGCGGTCAACGCTATCGGCGATCTCTCCTCCGGCGACCCCACCAACTCGCGCTACCAGACTCAGGAGTCCATTGCCGCCATCGAGCGCGGGCTCAACAACATCAACCACACGCTGAACGATTCCGATCAAAAGACCGCCGACCACATCCGGGAGTACATCAAGCAGGCCAAAGCCGCGCTGGCGTCGGGCGACGTGGACGGTGCGCAAAACCTGGTAGCCAAAGCCAAGACGTTGCTTGACGACCTGACCAAATAGGCCATTGCCTGCGCGTGTTCTCTACAGCTCGCCCCAACTCAGCTTGCTGCGCAGCGCATCAAAGAACCCGCTATCGCCCAGACGGACCAGTTTGACGGTATAGCTTGAGCGGCGGCAGCGCATCTCGTCGCCGCGGCGCAGCTCCACCGCCTGCTGGCCGTCGACGGTGAGCAGCGCGACATTGGGAACGCCTTCCACGCGCACGGTGAGCGACGCATTGCCCTGCACCACGATCGGGCGCAGCGTGAGCAGGTGCGGACAGATGGGCGTAACCACCATGGCATCCACATCGGGGGTAAGGATGGGACCGTTGGCGGCAAGCGTGTATGCCGTGGAGCCGGTGGGAGTGGACACGATGACGCCGTCGGCGCGAAAGCGGGCCACGCTGCGGCCGTCGAGCTCGACGGCAAAGTTGCCCATGCGGGCGATGTCGCCTTTTGAAACCACGATTTCGTTGAGGGCCTCGTAGCTCGAGTGTTCCGATCCGTCGCGCCATAGCGCGGCGTGCAGCATGGCCCGTTGGTCGAGGCTGTGGCAGCCGGTGCACCAGTTTTCGAGCGTGGCATAAAGGTCGGCCAGGCGCACCTCGGTTAGAAAGCCAAGGAAGCCGAGATTCACGCTGAGGATGGGCGTGCCCACGGTGGCGAAGATGCGCGCCGCCGCCAGAAGGGTGCCGTCGCCTCCCAGAACGATCACTAGCTCAGGGCAGCGCACAGGCAGCTTGGCGCGGTCGACGGCTGGTGCGGCGTCGGTATAGGCTCCGCCCTCGCGGTCCAGCACGGGCTCCAGTTTGTGACGGCGCAGCCACACGATCAGCTCCGGCAGGAGCGACTTGAGCTCCTCGCGGTGTGGCTTGCTCACGATCGCGACGCAGTTCATGCGCACAAGTTTAATGGACCGTATCCGCCGCACACAAAGGCGCGATGCAGGGCAACCTGCCGGCGCCAAAAACCTGCTGACACAATCGAAGTTCCGCTGTATATTGGCTCAACGCCAAAATGTGGGGTCGATTCGTTAGCTGGGTCATCGAAGAGCGTCGCGGGCAACAAGTCTGAGCCAAAACTTTCAACAGGCTGTAACGAGAGGAAAGAGCGATGAATTGGTATTTGATGGTGTGGAACAAGTACGCCGAGTTCAGCGGACGATCACGGCGCACCGAGTATTGGATGTTTGTGCTGTTCAACGTCCTGGCCGTGTTTGTTCTGGCCATTATTGGCGGCGCGGGAATCGCCATGACCCAGGGTAGTAACAGCGCGATCCTCTTCTTCATACCCCTTTGTCTTTACTCCCTGGCCGCTATCATTCCATCGCTGGCCGTTGCCACGCGCCGATTCCACGACATTGGCAAAAGCGGCGGGTTGCTGGCGTTGTTGATTTTGCTGGGCATTATCCCCATCGTTGGATTTGTCACTGCGATCATTCAGATCGTTTTCCTGTGCACTGACAGCCAGCCCGGACCCAACCAATACGGACCCAATCCGAAGTTTCCCGATCAGGCGGTTGCCGTAATTCCCGGCAGCCCGGGCTACCCTCCAATGGCGTATCCGGCGCAGCCTCAACCCCCGGTGGCGTATCCGGTGCAGTCGCAGCCTTCAGCGGCGTATCCGCCACAGCCGCAAGCTTACTCGGGCGCGAGTGGGTATGGCGTCTGCCGGACGTGCGGCGCGCAGTTGGAGGGGCCGTCAGCGTTTTGCGGCAAGTGTGGCGCGCAAGTCTAGCGAGGCGGCTCAATTCAGCGAGCGCCGTGCATAGAGCAGGAACTCCTTGTTGCCCTCCGCGCCGGTGATGGGCGAGAGAATGGTGCCGGCGACAATCCAACGCAGCGAGCGGACGCAGTCGACAACCCTGTTGATGGCCAGATCGTGCGCCGCTGCGTCGCGGACGATTCCGCCTTTGCCCACGTGCTCGCGGCCGGCCTCGAATTGCGGCTTGACCAGGATCACGGCCTCAGTGAGTGCAGGCGCGGCGGCGAAAACCGGCCCCAGCAGGAGCGTAGCAGAGATAAACGAGACATCCATGACGAGGAGAGTGATTTCCTGGTCCTGGACAGGCTTCGCAAGCGATCCGGCCTTGAGCAGCCGCGCATTGGTGCGCTCCAGCAGGCGCACGCGCGCGTCGTTCCGTAACTTGATGTCGATCTGCCCGAATCCGGTGTCGATGGCGGTGACGTGCGCGGCGCCATGCTGCAGAAGGCAGTCGGTGAACCCGCCTGTCGACGCTCCTACATCGAGGCAAGCGCGGCCATCCAGGTCAATCTGCCAATGGTCCAGTGCAGCCGCCAGCTTCAGTCCGCCGCGGCTCACATAAGGTACGTCCTCGCCCAGCAAGCGCAGTGCTGAATCTGCTGCGACCACTACGCCCGGCTTCTCGAGCTTTTGTTCGTTGACCAGCACGCGGCCGGCGAAAATCAAAGCGCGAGCGCGCTCGCGGCTGGCAGCGATGCCGCGCGCCACCAGCAGGAGATCGAGGCGTGTCTTTTCAGAACGCGTATGCTCGTTAGCCATGGATTCCGGAACTCGCCTGCTGCTCCGCTTGCGGCTTGGGTATAGCTTTTTTTGCCGGAATGCCATGCGTATGGCAATCTGTGCATTTTACCCAGTGAATATTGTGCGGGCTCGTGGCTTTAAAGAAGGTTGTATCCATTTTCTCCACGTCGAGCCCGCAATGCGACATTTGGGGATGACAATTCTTGCACGATGCGCGCGCATTTTCGTTGTGACCGCCGTGGCAGGAGAAACAGCTGAGGCCTTCGTGCACGCCCATCGGGGTGCGGTCATCGCCGGAGCCCGCTTGCTCTCCCCAGGAATTCGCCACTGCCGCAGATCCTGCGTCGGGCATTCGCGGCGCATGGCATTCGTAGCAGACTGCCTGCCGCGGATCCTGGCTGACATGAAGAGCGCGTGCCTGGTCGTAAAGCTGCGGAATGGGTAGATCGGCCGCGGCAAAGTGCAGCCTTTCGCGGCGGTCATAAAACCCAAGCGAGACGGGAATGGCGCTGCCAGCCACGGAAATGCGCTCCGCCGGCCTGGTCTCTGGCGCGCCCTGGCGATGGATCCAATGACAGGTTTCGCAGGGCATGGTAGGCTGATCGGCCAGACGCGCGGCCATCAGATGCCAGGGACCGGTTGTGTTCTGCGGTTGCACCAGGTCGCGAATCGATCCGGCGAAGTACATGCCATGACAGCGCAGGCAGTCGTCCATCAGGAGCCGTTCGGAATTCTGCTTGCGATTGGTGAAAATTTCGGTGTAACTGGCGCTGTGCGGGCCCGCGTGCCATGAGGCGTACTCCTGCTGATGGCAGGTGCGGCAGTTCGCCGTGGTGGCCAGAACGTCCACTTCGCGAAGCCGGATCGCCTCAGGCCAGCTGCGCGTGAGATGCACCCAGGTGTGGCGCAGCTTGGTGCGCAGGCTGGCGTCGTGGCACTCCACGCAGCCCATTGCCCGGTGCGGCGAATCGTGCGCCTCAATCACGTAAGAGCGCATCTCGTGGCAGCTTGCGCAACCCCGGCCGCGTTCCGACGAATAGTACGCTGACGCACCGAAGACGCTGGCAACAGCGACCACAATCAGCGATGCAGCGGCAATCGCGGCCCACTTGAGCAATCGCCTCATGACCGGAATCCCGAACCCTTCCAGTTACGAACCAGCGATGCCGAGGCCATGTAAGCGATGGCCATGATAGTGAGCGCCGGATTGAAGCCTCCATTGGTCACGTGCACGCTGGAATCGATCACAAAGACGTTGTCGACATCGTGGATGCGGCAGTCGCGGTCGACGACCGAGGCTTTGGGATCGTCGCCCATGCGGCACGTTCCGGCCTGATGCTGGCCGGCTGAAACCACGGTGGGTCTGCCGGCAAAATGCATCGTGCTTGCCGCCCCGGCTTCCTTGAGCCAGGCTTCGGCACGCTGCGCCTGCACTTCGCCAATTTCAAACGTTACAGGATGCACGTTGCCTGAGATCCGGGCCACGGGCATTCCCCACTTGTCTTCAACCACGGGATCGAGCGTCACCCGTGCCTCGGCGGTAGGAATCTGCTGGGTCGGCCCGAAGATCATGACGTTGCGCTTGAAATATGTGCGCATGGCCTTTTTGTGTTCCAATCCCCATCGCGGCGTGTTGGGAGGCATGCGATCGATCATTTGAATAGGGAGACGGATAAACTCGTTAGCTAGCATGCCGCCGCCGCAAAGCCCGGGAGTGCCGTGGTTGTAATCGGAAATGGCAATGCTTGCTCCGGGGCCCAAATCGTCGTAGGTGTCGTAGTCGAAGAACCCCACCGCCCCCGTGTAGTGGTGGCCCTGCAGATTTCGGCCCACCTGGTCGTAGCGATTCCCCACCCCATTCGGAAACAGGCGGCTCTTCGAATGCAGAAGCAGACGCGCCGACTCGATGGCGCAGGCTGAGACCACCACCAAATCGCACGGTTGCTCCTGCAGATGGCCGTGCGCATCGAAGTACGTCACGCCGCGGGCGCGGCCGCGATCGTCAGTCAGAATCTCTTTGGCTAGGCATTCCGTGCGCAGTTCGCAATTGCCGGTCTGCAATGCGATGGGAATCACGGTGTTCTGCGAGCCGTTTTTGGCATCCACTTCGCAGGCAAATCCCACGCACCAGCGGCAGCGCATGCATGGCCCGCGGCCGTTGTAGGGAACGCTGTTGCGGGCCATGGGAAGGTGAAAGGGATGCAAGCCGAGGCGCCGCGCCGCGGGCTCAAGGATTTCAAACTCGCGATTGGGTGGCAGGGGCGGCATGGGCAGCGGACGGCGCCGCGGCCCATGAAAGGGAGTGCCTGAGTAGTCGCCGGAAACGCCAACCTCATATTCCGCTTTCTCGTAGAAAGGCTCGAGATCGTCGTAAGAAATGGGCCAATCCTCAAGCGAACTCCCCGCGGGCGCGCCGTAGGTGGAACGCATTCGGAAATCCTGCGGCAGGTAGCGCCACGCCTGCGCTCCGTAGCTTAGCGTTCCGCCGCCCACGCAGGCCGCATTGTTCTGGTAAGCGCCTTCGCTGGGCAGGTAGGTGCGA
>JASHYS010000053.1 GCA_030042915.1 Acidobacteriaceae bacterium | reverse complement strand
AGCTTGGCGAGAGCGAGAATGCCGCAAAAGCTGCGCGCGAGCTGCTGAAATTGCGGCCTGATTTCGCCTCAATCATCCGGTCACAGGCGGAAAAGGTATGGAATCCGGAGTACGGCGAAAAACTTCTCGACGGCCTGCGCAAAGCGGGCCTCGACGTCCCACAGGCCGGAGGAACTTCGGCGCCGGCGCTCACCTCCAGCATCCCTGCATCGCGCACGCCTTCAGGCGAAGCACGAGCCGAGGAGGGTTTCTGGGTTGCGGTGCTGCCGTTCAAATACACGGGGAGTCATGAAGAACTGAAGGCGCTCGCGGAGGGAATCACCGACGAGGTCATCACCGGGCTGGCGCGGTTTTCGTATTTGCGCGTGGTGGCCCGCGGGTCAACGGCAAAATATTCGAGCGAGACGGGCGATGTGAGGGCCATCGGGAAGGAGCTGGGCGCGCGCTACGTGATGGAAGGCAGCATTCGCCAGGCGGGAAACAAGCTGCGGCTGGCGGTGCAACTGACAGACACGGCAACAGGGACGCACCTGTGGGCGGAGAACTATGAGCGGCCGTTCAACCCGGAGGCGATCTTCGATTTGCAGGACGACCTGGTGCCACGCATTGTTTCGACGGTGGCCGATTATTACGGGATTCTGCCGCACACCATTTGCGATGCGATCAGGCGGCGCAAGGCTGACGACCAGTTGAGCCCATACGAAGCGGTGCTTCGCGCCTTCAGCTACTTCGAACGGGTGACGGCGGAAGAGCATGCGCAGGTGAGAGAAATCCTGGAGCGGGCCACGCGCAGCGCACCCGACCAGGGCGAAATCTGGGCGATGCTTTCGACGGTCTACTGGCACGAACATGCGCTGGGATTCAACGCGCAGCCGGATCCGCTGGGGCGTGCGCTGGCCGCAGCGCGGCGCAGCATCGATGTGGCGCCCACCAACAATCTTGGTTACAGCGCGCTGGCGACGGTGCTGTATTTGCAAAAGGATCTCCCGGCATTTCGTGCGCAGGCGGAGCGGGCCATCGAACTGAATCCGATGGATGGATCGAACCTGGCGAACGTGGGGCTTTTGATGGCCCAGTCAGGCGATTGGGAGCGTGGCTGCGCGCTTGCGGAGTCTGCGCTGCGACTGAATCCGCACCATCCGGGCTGGTACTGGTTTGTCCACTTTCTGAATGCGTACCGCAAAGGCGAATATCAGGACGCTTTGACCATTGCGCTCAAAATCAATCTACCGGGATATTTTCTGGCTCACGCCTTTCTGGCGGCAGTCTACGGGCAGCTTGGCATGCGTGAGCCGGCGCAGAAGGCGCTGAAGGAGCTGCTGACGTTGCGGCCCGATTTTGCCGCGACTGCGCGCAAGGAATTCAAGCTGGACTACCACGACCCGGAACTCGTGGAGCGCCTGATGGACGGCTTGCGTAAAGCGGGGCTGGAGATTGCGGATGCAGGTTCGGCGTCGCATTCCTCGCGCAAATCGGCGGTGCGCGGGGATTCAGGAAAAACACGCAGTGCTGCGATCCGAAAATCTCGGGAATGATCAGTCGCGCAAAAAAACGTTGAGCAGGGATTTGTGGACGCGGATGCGGCTGTCGTACTCGACGAAGCCGAGCTTGCGGAAGCGGTTCATGAAGGCGTTGACGCGGGAGCGCGTGCTGCCGATCATGCCGGCGAGGGCTTCCTGCGAGATTTGCGGGATGAGGGTATCGTCTTCGCCGGGGCGGCTGCTTTCGGCCAGCAGCAAAAGCAGGCGCGCGAGGCGCTTTTCGGCGCGGTTGAAGAGCTGATCGACGAGATCGGCCTGGGTGCGCATGCTGCAGGCGAGCAGAAACGATGAAAACAGATAGGAGAAGGACTGCTCTTCACGCATGACGCGGTTGAATTCGGAGCGTGCGATGCGGAGGGCGGTGCAGTCTGTCAGGGCGGTGGCGCGGGTGATGCGCACGCCGGGCTGCGGCTCCATGGCCTTCTCGCCGAAGAAATCGCGGGAGGAGACAAGGCGGATGGTGGCTTCCTTGCCTGCGGGGGAGATGACGGAGATTTTCACGCGTCCCTTGTGGAGATAGAAGACGCAGTCAGCGGGATCGCCCTGGGCGAAGACGACGCCGGCTTTTCTGAACGATACGAGTCTTCGGCCGGGGCCAGAGGTAGCCAGGTAAGTTTGGACATCGAATGCGGTTTTGGTCGCGGTTGACATGGCTGCGGCGGGCGAATGCTGATCGGCAGAGGAGACCGGCCCGTAACTCCATTTTCGTGAGCGCGTTTTTGCAGGGCGCCCCACCCGGGGAAGCGCACTGCAGGTCACTCGAAAGTTACGCCCCCTGTCTCAAACGGGACAGCGGAGCCGGAGATCATTCTTCCACAATTTTCTCAGAAAGATCTTGCGCGACGCGGGCATCTGCCGGCATTCGCATCCTCTGGGATGGCAGAGGCAAGCGGATGGGCGGCTTCTCTCAGGGTCCTTTTTCGCGAGCGAACCATTCCCACGACGCTCAGTGCTGCACCGGGGTTGTCCCCCCGGCCCGGTTGCAGCAGAGCGCCGCGGGCTCGCGCGGCTTTTTGAACCTACTTATGGAAGGAGCAATTCCTTGAACCGATTCACTCGCACTCTGATTCCTGTGGTTGTGGTTGCCGCCGCGTTTTTCTTTGCGGGCTGCAAGAAGAATATTCCTCCTCAAACGGTGGCGACCGCGCCGCCGGCAACCGCGCCGGCGCCCACAGCGACCATTACGGCTATGCCCGCCGCAGTGACAGCCGGTGACAGCGTGGTGCTGACCTGGCGCACGACCAACGCGGCCTCGGCCAACATCGCGGGCATGGGCGACGTGCCGACGTCGGGCACGAAGACCGTGACTCCCGCGGCCTCGACCACCTACCACCTGGTGGCCAGCGGCAGCGGAGGCACGGCGGAGGACGATGCGCGCGTGACCGTGACGGCTGCGGCAGCGGCTGCGTCGGGAACTCCGTCGATGAGCGCCGAAGAAGCTTTCCGAGCCAACATGCGCGACATCTTCTTCGACTATGACAAATACAACGTACGCAACGATGCGGAGAGCACGCTCTCACGCGATGCGGCCTTTCTGAGCAGTCATCCCGGCTTGAAGATCATCATCGGCGGCTATTGCGACGAGCGCGGCTCCGACGAGTACAACTTGGCGCTGGGACAGAATCGGGCCGAGTACACCAGGAATGCGCTGGTGAGCGACGGCATCGCCGCCAACCGTATTCGCATTGTGAGCTACGGGAAAGAGAAACCGTTCTGCACACAATCGACCGACGCATGCTGGCAGGAAAACCGGCGGGCCGGCTTTGCGCTGGATCTGAATTAAGAGTCAGAGCCAATCTTGGCCTCGGTGATTGAGCTCAACGCTCTTCGTAGACGTATTCGTGCTGCGCGTCGCGGATGGTCAACGTTCGCTTGGGTCCGGAGCCGACGACAAATTCGAAGCCCAATGCGCCGGGCACGGTGGTAACGAAGGAAACGGTGCCGTCGGGGTTTTTGCGGCTGGCTACTTCGCTTTTCCACTCGCCAAAATCGAAGACCGTGGCGGCGCCGGACGTGCTGACAGTGATGTCTCCGAGTGACGCATTGAAATAATGCCGGGCAAGCCTGGCAGCTTCGCCGGGATCCGCCGGAACGGTAAGGAGTTTTCGATCGGCGGCCAGACTGGCAAAGAAGCTCTTAGCGTCGGCATCAAGCTGCGCATCGGCTTCAGGGTGCCCGTCGAAGAGGACTTCGAGCAGCTTGCGCTCAAAGCGGCTGCGAATGTAGGCTCCCTGATCGCTGTTGGTGAGAATCACGGCGCCGACGTTTTGCCGGGGCAGCCAGATCATGTCGCTGTGATATCCGACGAGGTCGCCGCCATGGTGGACCACAGTGACCCCATAGGTGGTGTCGACGATGAGGCCCATGCCGTAGGTAACGTCCTTGCCGATGGAGACCTGGGGAACGCGGCGGTCGAGCAGAGGCTCTTTCGAGATATAGGTCGTTCCGTCGGGAAGCTTGCCTTCAGCCAGCTCCATGGAGACGTACCTGAGCAAGTCGTTGACGCTGCTCCATGCTCCCCCGGCAGGACGAAGCGGGATGACCGCGTCGTTAACGGCCGTGATGGCCATGGCGGTTTTGCCGTCAACGTCGAACGAGTGCGCCGAGGCGTGGTTGCCGGCGAAGGCGCGCTTGAAATCAAAGGTCGTCGCCTTCATAGCGAGGGGGTCGAAAATCCAGGATTGCATCGCACGATTGTAGGCTGCGCCCAGTTCCATGTCAGGGAAGATGACGTGCGCGCCAGTGTACCCTGCAGCCGCGGCCATCAGATTGGAGTACTGAAAGAGCTCGCCGAACTTCGAGGTAGGTTGCATGGTGCCAAGCAGGGCGAGCGAGCTTTCGGGAGTGTGATTGCCGTAGGCAAATATCCATTCCAGATCCTGACGCGGCATTCCGGTGCAGGCGCAAATGAGGTGCTTGACGAGAACGCTGCGGGTGGTTTCGGCGTCGCCGAGTTTGAAGGTCGGCAGCAGTGATGTGACCGGCGTTTGCCAGGTGATACGGTGCTGATCGACCAGCCTGGCCAGCAGGAGGGTGGTGAGAGCCTTGGTGTTTGAGGCAATCATGAAGAGCGTGCCGCCATCAGGCTTGGCAGTGCCGCCCAGTTCCTTGACGCCGAAGCCATCAGCAAAGACGACCTTACCGTTTTCAACCAGGCCAAGAGCGACACCAGGGACGCCAAAGAGCTTTTGGCCCTGCTCGATGAAGCCGGCGAGCTGGGCAATGTGCGCCTGATCGAGGGAGTTTGCCTGCTTTCCGGCGAACGATTCGCGGCTGTAGCCCTTGGGCAGCAGGCGGCCGAATATGAGACTCACCTGGCTTGCGCGCTTCTCCGCAACCGGATCGGCCATGTCGTAGATGGCGACCGTCCAGCTTGATCCCGAATAAAAGACAAGCGCGAGCACGGTCCGCTTTTCGTTCGGCGAAGTCAGGTACTCGTACTCGCGGCGCCGGCTCCAGCCATCCTTGTCGGGCAGATCGTCGCTGACTTTGACAGGCCACGCCGCATCGGGCTTGTAGGCCTGCCAGGCCGCAGCCAACGCTTCCGCGGGCGACTTGGCTTGTACATCGACGAGTGCGATCCACGAGCCTTCTTCGGGCGCTTCCAGGATGGTCGCCGGACCCTTGATGCGGATGGACCAATCCTTGGGTGCAACGAAGGCATTGCCGAGAACCGTGGTTTCGGGCGTGTCGGCGGAAAGGGGCTGGGGAGCCTGCGCGCTTGCGGCCGTGGCAGTCGGCTTGGACGATGTCGTTTGGTCCTGTGCGAACAGCAGAGTGGAACCGAAAGCAAAAAGAAAGCCGGCGACGAGCTTATTCATGACTGACCTCCAAGCCCGAGCCGGGCCTCTATTGGCAATGCGGAAAATCGGAAAGCGGCCTTACAAGCCCATGCGCCAAACCCGGCGACGGGCGAGCGAGATAGCGCTGCACTTGCGCGCGACGTGCCTAACATCATATCCGGCGACGAGGACTGACACGGTTGTGGATTACGGGCTGTTGGCTGCTTCAGCTTGCCTGGCGGGGGCGGAAGTAGCAGGCGCCGCCGGCGAGAACGGGAGCCCAATGCGAAAGATCTCCGGGCTGTTCGCTGGAGCCGAGAATGAGAATGCCATCGGGCGGCAGCAGGCGATGGATGCCGGCGAGCAGCGTGTTGCGTGTTTCCTGGCCGAAGTAGAGCATGACGTTACGCAGCAGGATGACGTCGAAGCGGTCTGATGCGCGTTGAAACGGGGGTCTGGCGCCGCAAAGGTTGGCCTGGCGAAAGTTGCACAGGCGACGCAGCTCGGGTTTGACGATCCAGTCCTCGCCGACGTGGTCGAAGTAGCGCACCACGAAACGGGCGGGAAGGCCGCGGTTGATCTCGATGCGGTGATAGCGGCCGGCCTGGGCGCGCGCCACGACTTCGGCGCTCAAGTCAGTGCCTTCGATGGAGAGATTCCATCCGACCAGCAT
>JASHYS010000052.1 GCA_030042915.1 Acidobacteriaceae bacterium | reverse complement strand
TGCGGACCGCGTGGCCTTCCCACGGGACGTCATTTGCTTTACCGGAACAACGGAGATGGCACATTTACCGATGTGACCAAAGAAAGCGGCATCGCCAACGCTACTGAAAGCTACGGCATGACCGTGGTGGCCGCTGACTTCGACGAGGACGGATGGACCGACATCTTTGTAGCCTGCGATTCCACGCCCAGTCTTCTTTTCATGAACAACCATGACGGCACGTTTCGCGAAGAAGGGGTGTTGCGCGGCGTCGCGCTCAGCGACGATGGCATGGAGCAGGCCGGCATGGGCGTGGGCATCGGGGACTACGACCCGGATGGACATCTGGATCTCTTCAAGACGCATTTCATGGGCGACACCAATGGCATCTTCCACAACGATGGTACCGGCAACTTCGACGATCGCACCCGCCCGGCGAAGATTGGCGTGGAGACCCGCTTTGTAAGTTGGGGAACGGGATTTGCCGACTTTGACAACGATGGGTATCCCGACGTTCTCATCGTCACCGGCAGTGTCTACCCTGAGGTCGAGCACATTCTTCCCGATTATCCTTACCAGACTCCTTGCATCCTGTTCCGAAACCTGGACAACGGAACCTTCGAGGAACTGAGCAGCCAGGCAGGGCCGGGAATCCTCGAGCCCCACCCCGGGAGAGGCTGCGCTTTTGGAGACTTCGATAACGACGGTGACGTGGATGCCGTGATCATCAACATGAACCAGCCGCCGACCTTGTTGCGCAATAACGTCTCCGGCCAACAGAATTGGATCAAGGTTTTTCTTGAGGGCGTAAAGTCCAATCGAAGCGCCATCGGAGCGCGCGTGCTGGTTCGCTACGGAGGCAAGGTCCAGGCCCAGGCAAGAGTAAGCCAGTCAAGCTACTACTCTTCGTGTGATCCACGCCTTCATTTCGGTCTCGGCGAGTCGAAAATCGTCGACGTGGAGATTTTCTGGCCAAACGGGCTGCACGAGACGCTCAAGGGTGTGCCTGCAAATCAACTCATCACCGTGCGTGAGGGGATGGGGATTGTGAAGAATCGCGGCTGGGGCAAGACTTAGAGACCCGCGAAAGTCCGCACAGAATGTTCCTTCCTCGTTACCCTCCCATCACCGTTCTCCATTCGTCCATTGGCTTCCACCATTCGATTTAGGTCCGCACCCCACCTTCGTAGTACATCTGACCCATTGCAAACCTCTTCGGCAAAAGTCGAGCATGGCTCGTGCAAGAAAACTGCAATCCAGGAAGAGGGAATTGAAAACGCGTGGGATACGCGTGGGATATGCGTGGGCCAGTTTCTGAGTGAAGTAAACGTATTCTCAATCTTTGCAACCCTCACCGGTAGCCGATTCAGGAGGCACTGAATGCACTTAAGGCGAGAACTCAGACTTTGCGCTTGGCTTCTGCTCACCACCGGTTGCGCATCGGCAGCTTTTGCTCAGTTCACGGGCAGCGTGCAAGGGGTGGTGCAGGATCCAGCCGGGAGAGCTGTCGCGGGCGCTCAAGTCCGCATCGTCGACCAGAACACGCAGGCGGCTCAAGTCACAACTTCCGACACCTCCGGCAACTATCGTTTCGTCAGCCTGGCGCCCGATCCGTACAAGATCTCGGTCGAGGCCAGGGGCTTCGCCAAGGCTGAAGCCGACATCACTCTGCTCACCGAACAGAACCTCAGCCTGCCGATCACGCTGAAAGTTGGGGCGGTCAGCGAAAATGTGCTGGTCACAACGCAAGCTCCGATCATCGACACCGCCGACAGCCGCAATGAAATGACTCTGGAAAGCTCCGGCGTCGCCGAGCTGCCGGTGCAGGGCCGCAATATGGTCACCCTAACCACGCTGGCGCCGGGCGTTTCTGGTTTGGGAACCGTAGGCGGCGGCGAGCCCGGCTCGGCCGGCACACCCGGGTCGGCTCCGGATAACTTTTCGACCGAAACCCAGGTAGACGCCAGCGCCAACGGCCAGGGCCAGATGTCGAATATGTACGTCGTTGACGGTCTCGATGTGACCAGCGGCATTCGCCAGGGAGTATTGAACCTGACGCCCAATCCTGAGTCCATCCAGGAAGCTGCTGTTCAGGTGAACACCTATTCGCCGGAATACAGCCGGGCCACGGGCGTGCAGGAAGTGATGACGACCAAATCAGGTGCGGATCAATTCCACGGTTCGGCCGCCGACTGGTTCTACACCGAGCAGATGTGGGCCTTGACCCATTTCTCCGGACCGAAATACCTGCCGTTCCGCAGCAACAACATGTCGGGAGCCATTGGCGGCCCCATCATTCCGCACCACCAGCTTTACGGATTCTTTGCCATTGAGCCTTTGCGCTCCGCCACCACCGCCAGTGGCGCACTGTCTTTTCCCGATCCGTCGTTTGCTACCTGGGCGCAAAACACCTCCGGCCTCCCATTCCCCCTCGCGCATACCGTGGGAACCGGGATCATCAGCACCTACGTTCCTCAGCACCTGGCCGACGTTACTGAAATTGCTAATGCACAGCAATACTTCGGCAACAATTCGTCCGGAACCCCCATCTGCTCAGCTGACCCGGCCGAGATCGACGACATTCCCTGCACCCAGGCGATGTTGGACTCGGGCAACTACACCTCGACGTCCTTTCGCAATGGAACTCAGTGGTTCGTGCGCGTCGACAAAGATTGGGCCAAGGACAGGATCTACGGCAGCATCTATCGCACCACGCTGTCATACGGTACGCCCGTAGCGGTTTCTGCCTTCAACGGTACCAACAACAACTATGAACGCGCGTTTCAGTTCAACTACGCGCACACATTTTCTGCCACCTGGGTGAACGAAGGCATTTTCGGCGTAAGCCGCGTCCAGGGCCTGGAAGGCTTGAACGCCCCCAACTACTCCGTTCCCGATGTCAGCGTTACCGGAATGGGTCTCGGCTACGGAACCGGATTCGCCCAGGGCGACTTCATCCAGAACAACTACCACTGGCGCGATGTCTTAACCCACATCAAGGGCACACACACATTGAAGTTCGGCTATGAAGGCTGGTACGGCAACGATATAGAACCCTTTCAGGGGCCCTGGTCCCAGCCCACATTCGGCTTCAATAACCTGCTCGACCTGGCAGAGAGTACGCCGGAGTCGGAAAACCATGTGTATTACAACCCCACCAGCGGCCAGGCGCAGTTGTGGTCGTGGGACGCGGCATCCCGAACCTGGGGTGTATTCGCCGAAGATACATGGAAGGCAAAAAAGAACCTGACGCTGACCCTGGGCTTGCGCTGGGACGACAGCGGCAACCCGTGGAGCGATAGCAGTACTACGGTCTTCGGAAACTTCTATTTTGGTTCAGGATCAACGCTCGGGGACCGGATAGCGAGCGGCTACGTGAAGGCGACTCCGAAGGCTCTGGAGAGTGCGGTTTCCGATTTGTGGAGTCCGCGAATTGGTTTTGCCTGGGACCTGACCGGCAGAGGCAGCACCATGTTGCGCGGCGGGATCGGAATCTTCAACGACTGGCTGACGCAAGCCAACGTGCAGGAGGAGTTCCGCGGCAGTCCACCTGGGGAAGTCGAACCATCGTTTAGCGCAGCGGTTCTCGATCCCACGCCCGGATCACCGTCTCCCTATTTCAACCTGGGTAGTGGAAACAAGCCCCCGTTCGGATTTAACACCGCCGGCGACTATCCGCCGTTGTGCGGAACACCCCCCTGTCTGAATTCCGCGAATGGAATCGCCGGGGCCAACGTCTCCATCGGTGGTCTCAATCCCCATCTGGGATCGCCCAAAGCCAACATCTGGTCGGCCACGCTGCAGCAGAGACTCGGCAACAATTACTCGGCCAGCGTCGGTTATGCCGGATCGCACGGCTACAACATGGTGGGAGGCGGCGATACGGCCGGGATTGTCAGCTACGGCCAGACCATCAACGCCTATGCCCTCGACCTGTACATGCACAACAGCATGACGCCGACACGGTACAATCCCTACTTCGGCTCGATTACCTACACCACCAACGATCGCT
>JASHYS010000447.1 GCA_030042915.1 Acidobacteriaceae bacterium | reverse complement strand
CAGGGCAGCTTTTCGTAGCCACAGATGGCCCGGTTTTCGAGATCGATCAGTCTCAGCCGCCGGTGCTGAATTTTGGCGTCTCAACCGATGCGGACAGCGACAGCCTGCTGCGACTCACCTTTCAGAACATCGGTAACCAGACATTAAGCATCCAGGGATTGGCGATCCCCTCCCCGTTTGCCCAGGCGTTGAGCAGCAACGACATTCCTCCTGATTGCAGCAGCAGCGGCAACTTCTCGCTGACGGCGGGTCAAGGCTGCACCGAGGACCTCAGCTTTGATCCGCTGGAGGCCGGACCCTACAACGGCGACTTAACCTTTACGAGCGACTCCCTGAATAGCAACTACACCCCTACCCAGCAGATTAGCCTCGGCGGGACCGCTCAGCCGGGCCCTCTCGCACCCATTACGGCAGGCGTTGTCTGGGGCCAGGGCGGCAGCTTCACCAGTCCTAACGGAAACCTCGGCGGCATCAGCGCTAACAGCTTGTATCAGCCTGACAATCTCACGGTGGACAGCAACGGCAATCTCTACGTTGCCGACTTGCAGAATAGCCGCGTTCTCTACTATCCCGTCGGCAGCACCACAGCAACGCGGGTCTACGGGCAGAACGGCAGTTTCACCACCGCGAGCGGCGCAAACCCGCCCACCGCCAACAGCCTGAATAATCCTTATGGTGTCGCCGTCGACAGCAGCGGCGGTCTCTATATCGCTGACTGGAACAACAATCGCGTGCTCTACTATACCGCCGGCAGCACCACAGCAACACGCGTCTACGGGCAGAATGGCAGCTTCATCACCAACAACGGCGGGACCAGCGCCACCAGCTTGTCTTTCCCGCAGTCGGTCGCTCTCGACAGCGCCGGCGACCTTTACGTGGCCGACACAGGCAACAATCGTGTGCTGTTCTATCCCGCGGGCACGACCACGGCGACGTACGTCTACGGGCAGGGCGGCAGCTTCACTTCCAGCAACTCAGGAGCCGGCACCGGCGGCTTCAGCACCCCATTTGCCATCACCCTGGACAGCAGCGGCAACCTCTATGTGGCCGACACAGGCAACAATCGCGTGCTGTTCTATCCCAATGGCAGCGCTACTGCCACGCAGGTCTATGGGCAGCCCGATTTCAACACCGTAACCGCGAATAGCAACGGAGTGAGTGCCAACAGCCTTGACAGCCCGCAGGGTGTCGCCGTAGACGGCGACGGCAATCTTTATGTGGCCGACTACTTTAATAGCCGCGTGCTGTTCTATCCCTCCGGCAGCACGACCGCGACGCGGGTCTATGGGCAAGGCGCCAACTTCACCACCAGCAACGACTCGAGCACCAACGCCAACAGCCTGTCGAATCCAGCCGCAGTGGCTTTGGACAACAGCGGCAATGTCTACGTGGCCGACAAGTCGCACAATCGCGTGGTTGAATACGGGCCCTTCGGCAATGTCAGCGTGCCGGGAGCGCTCGCCCCGCCGCCGACCAGCGGCACCCTCACCCTTAGTTATTATGCTGCCTCTGGCACCACCTTCGGCACTCCGCAGGCCGTGACGCAGGGGCAATCGGGACTCGACTTCACGCTAGGCAACAACAACTGCACTGGAACGATCAGCGCCGGGAGCGTCTGCACGGTCAACGTTCAATTTGCGCCGACCGTACCGGGATTGCGCATGGGTGCGGTAAGTCTGCTCAGCAACAGCGGCCAGGTATTAGCAACGCAGAAGGTTTACGGCGTCGGACAGGCGCCGGAGATTGCCTTCGGCGGGAATGCGCCCGTCTCACTCAGTCTCGGCAGTTACGGGTTGACGTACCCTCAAGACGTCGCGGTCGATGCCGCAGGCAACACCTACATCTCTGGTTACGACGCCACTTCGGGCAGTCCCGAGGTGTTGAAGAGAACTTCCCAAGGAACCTCGCCTCTTATCTCCGGGAATCCTCCTCTTAACAGCCCAGCCGGTCTGGCAGTCGACGGAGCGGGCAATGTCTTCATCGCCGATACCGGCCTGGGACAGGTCATTGAGGTCTTCGCCAATGGAGGCAGCCCCACTACTGTCTACCCGTCTTCAGGCACCGCCTCGCCGCAGGATGTTGCCGTCGACGGCGCGGGCGATCTTTTTGTTGCCGATGTCAATCTGCAGGAAGTGATAGAGATTCCAGCCGGTGGCGGCGCCCAGTCCGTGGCCTACAGCGGGGTCTCGTCGAACTTTATCCCACAGGCTGTCGCCGTGGATGGCTCGGGCGATTTGTTCGTCGCCGTTGCTGCGGATGCACCCCAAGTCATCGAGGTTCCCGCCGGCGGAGGCTCCCCGATCTCACTCGGCAACGTATTCGGGTGGACTAGCCCATCAGGCGTGAAAGTCGATGCCGCCGGCGATGTGTACGTAGCCGATCCCGGATACTTCGGAGGCAACTACGGCGCCATCGTTGAAATGACGCCCAACTGCCAAAGCGCGAGCTGTATGTACGTGGTGGCCAACGGGAGCACTCTTCCACAGGAAGTCTCCGCAAACGGCCTCGCGGTCGATGGCCAGGGCAATATCTATTACCCCGACAGCTATAACGATACCCTCTACGAGATCGCTCAGTCGCAGCCGCCCTCGTTGAGTTTCGGTTCAATCGCGGTTGGCAGCACCAGCAGTACGCAGAATGTCACATTCCAGAACATCGGCAACCAACAATTGCTCGGCTCGCTGTCGAACGCCCCATCTGGCTACAACCTGCTTGACCTGAATAGCGCCGGAAGCTGCAACCAGGGCAGTGGGTTCCTGCTGGCTGCGGGCGCGATCTGCACTGCGAGCCTCGACTTCGACCCGACGGCCGCCACATCCTATAACACCACGCAAACGTTCAGCTCCGACTCGTTATACGCCAACAACGCCACCCAGTCGATCGGTCTCAGCGGCAACGGCGTGGCAACAGGGCCCTCCTCCTACATGCTCACCGTGACAGAAAACGGCACGGGTTCCGGCTCCGTGACCGAGACCGACACGTTGGGCTCGATTAACTGCGTTGAGACCAACGGCGGCGGCGGCACGGGAACCTGCTCCGCTACATATCCGACGTCAGACACAAACGTGGTACTGCAGGAGGCAGCCGCCCCGGGCTCGACCTTCACCGGCTGGGGCGGCGCCTGCTCAGGAACCTACTTCTTCTGCACCGTGCCGCTGTCCGCGGTTACCAGCGTTACGGCGACATTTGTGCAGGGAGACTTCGGCGCTGTCAGTATCTGCCAGCCCGGAGGCGCATCGCCATGCACCCCCACAACTCTCGGCGTGACATTTAACGTTCCCGCGAGCACGACCATCGGCGGGGTCCAGGTGGTGACGATGGGCGCAACCGGCCTCGACTTCCAGCTGGGCAGCGGCAGCACCTGCACAGGCGACTTCACCACCGCAGGCACCTGCATCGTGAACGTGAACTTCACTCCGCTCGCGCCGGGATTGCGCATGGGCGCAGTGGAACTCTACAACTCCGGCGGCAACCTGATCGCATCCACGCCAGTTTCCGGCGTGGGCCAGGCGCCGGAGATTGCCTTCTCTCCCGCCTTGCAATCCTCGATACCCACCACTGGGGTGGGTGTAGCAACGGGCATCGCTTTGGATGGATCAAGCAATGTTTATATCTCCGATCAATCCAATGACCGAGTCCTGAAGATCACACCCGCTGGCGTGCAATCGGTATTTGCAAGCGGACTGAATTCACCCGACGGTCTAGCCGTGGATGGCGCAGGCGATCTCTACATTGCAAATAACGGTGCTGACCATGTGGTGGAAGTTCCCGCCGGAGGAGGCGCCCAGACTGCGTTCGGCAGCGGGTTGGGCGGCCCGACCGGCGTGGCTGTGGATGGATTCTTCGATGTCTTCATCACCGACTCCGGCAACGGCCGAGTGGTGGAGATTCCTGCGGGAGGCACGCAGTTCAATTTGGCCACCGGATTGAATAATCCTGAGGGAATTGCGGTAGACGCCACAGGCGATGTCTTCGTCGTCGTGAACAACGGCGGCGGTTCCGGTACCGGTTCGGTGGTTGAGATTCCCGCCGGGGGCGGCGCGCCAACCACGTTAGCCACCGGGTTCACCGGTCCGCAGATGTTGGCATTGGATGGAGCAGGCGATCTGC
>JASHYS010000446.1 GCA_030042915.1 Acidobacteriaceae bacterium | reverse complement strand
CATGTGGCGTAAAGCCATCTGGGAAAAAGTTCCGCTTCTGGTGCTATCTTGCGCCGCTGCCGTAATCACTTACCTGGTGCAGCGCCACGCCGGCGCGGTGAAAGCTCTACCGCTCGGGACTCGTCTCGAAAACGCCGTGCTCTCCTCGGCAATCTATATCCAGAAAACGTTCTGGCCGTCGCGGCTGGCGGTTTTCTATCCCTATCCGCGCGATTTTCACTTTTTGCCGGTGCTGGGCGCGGGGCTTCTGCTGGCTGCCGTCACCACCTGTGTGATTATGCTGCGCCGGCGTGCGCCTTACCTGATCACGGGCTGGGGCTGGTTTGCAATCACCCTGGCTCCGGTTATCGGGCTGGTTCAGGTGGGCGGCCAGGCCCGTGCCGACCGCTATATGTACATACCCATGGTGGGGCTTCTCATCATGCTGGTGTGGAGCACAGCGGAGATCCTGGAGAAGTGGCGAGCCAAGGCGCTGGCAGTTCCTTTAGCGGCAGCGGCCTGCCTGGCATGCGCCGCGCTCACGTGGATCCAGACCGGGTATTGGCGCAACAGCGAAACGCTGTTCCGGCGCGCACTGGCTGTTACCAGAGACAATTCTGTGGCCAATCACAACCTGGGCGCTTATCTCCGGGCTTCGGGACGCCTGTCCGAGGCGATTCCGTATCTCGAAGCCGCCGTGCGCCTCGATCCCGACTCCGCGCCGGCGCACACCGATCTTGGCAGCGCGCTGGCCCAAGCCGGCCGCCTGCCCGAAGCCATCGCGCAATTTCAGGAAGCCATCCGCCTGGCGCCGGATGCGCCCGTCCCGCACAACAACCTGGGCAGCGCGCTGGTCCAGGCAGGACGATTTCCCGAAGCCATCGCCGAGTTCCAGGCTGCGCTGCGGCTCGACCCAGGTTATGAAGAAGCGCGCTGCAATCTGGCCGCGGCCGAGTCGGGCGGTGCAGCCGGGCCGGCAGGTTCGGCAGAATTCCACTACGCTCGCGGCGTCGCGCTGCTGAAGGCCGGCGACCGCTCCAGCGCCGTCGCTGAACTCGAAGCCGCCGTCCGCATCGACCCCAACGATGCCGATGCACAAAACAATCTGGGCGTCGCGCTCTCCAGCTTCCCCGAGCGTCAGCGCGAGTCCATTGCCCACTTCGAAGCCGCCGTTCGGCTGCGGCCCGATTTTGCCGATGCGCAGTACAACCTCGGCGTGGCGCTCTCCGGTATTCCCGGCCGTCTTCATGAAGCGCTCCGTCACCTCGAAGCAGCCGAGCGACTCAGGCCGGATTCGGATCTGGAACGAGCGATTGCACAACTGCGGGCGGAGCGGAATTGAGGCCACGCTTGCTCGAAGATCGCCGGCTCAACCGTGCTGCGCCAGCCGGCGGCGGCAACAGTCACCACGGTGTCGCGACAGGGTGCTCTGTTCCGCTTGAGTATGGGGATGAAGCAGCAAGTTTCATGAACCTTGATATACTTTTTCAGGTTGGCGTTGACCGCGCGTAGTAAGCGATTCGAAGAGCGGGAGTAGTTCAGTGGCAGAACGTCAGCTTCCCAAGCTGAATGTCGCCGGTTCGATCCCGGTCTCCCGCTCCAATCAAGCTGCACGAGCCTCGCCGCAACGGGCAGACCTTCCATCCGCCTTTACAAAACTTCCTGTACCTTCATCACCAGGCAGGCCAGCGTCTCTTCGCCCTTGAGCAGCATCTGATGCGGCGTGCCGGCTGGGACATGGGTCACGTCGCCCGCGCGCAGGGCTTGGTGCGCGCCGCCTTCGATCGCCGTTCCGCGCGTCTCGCCGAGAGCAATGGTCCGCGCACCCGCGACCACACCGCCAGCGGCCAGCGTCGCATTGCCGGCAAGCACCACGAACAGATCGGCGAAGCGCTCGTGGACCTCCACTTCACCGCTGCGGCTGCGGAATGAAAGCATGGCACGGTGCTGCGGAAACTCCTTCAGTGTTTCCGAGGCCGATCCATCTCCGTGTTTCGCCAGCTTGCGCAAGTAGGCTACCCGCTCCAGCAGGACAGCTTGCGTCCAGTGATCGGCGGGGTTCTTCGCCTGCTGCGGCCTGGGTTCGATCTGGTCCAGCGCCACATCCCTCAAGATTACTTTCTCGATCCACTCCATCTTCGCTCCCACCTTTTTCTCGCGGCGTGCGTCGTCCGGTCCGCCCCTCAAAGCCCCGCCAGCTTGCGCGCCCGTTTGAAGACCTTGAGCAGCATGGCCCGCGTTAATTTGCCGGTATTGGTATTTTGGAGCGAGGGGTGATAGCTGGCGATGGCCATTAGGCCGCCCGGCAATTCATACTCCGCTCCGTGCGCAAAGACAAATCCCGCCCGAGACCCCAGCTTTCCTGTTCGTGCCACGTGTGCCAGCAGTCCGTCGAAAGCGATGCGCCCCAGGCAGACCACGACTCGCAGATCGGCCAGCAGCTTCATCTCTTGGTCAAGCCATGCCGCGCAGTTGCGAAGTTCTTCCGGCGTGGGCTTGTTGCCCGGCGGCGCGCAGCGAGCCACGGAAGTAATCCAAAGACCGTTCAGTTTCATCCCGTCATGGCGCGAAGTGGCTCGCGGCTGCGATGCAAATCCCGCCGTATGCAGCACGGGATAGAGAAAATCACCCGAGCCGTCGCCGGTGAATGGGCGCCCGGTGCGATTCGAGCCATGCGCGCCCGGCGCCAGGCCCAGCGCCATCACCCGCGCCCTGAAATCGCCGAACGAAGGCACCGGCCGCCCCCAGTACTCCCACTCCGCGTAGGCGCGGCGGCGCACGCGGGCTACTTGAGTGCAATGCGCGCGCAGGCGCGGGCACAATCCGCAGTCAAGGATCCGCGCATTCAGCTCTGCAAGGGATTTTGTCGCGCCCATGAAGGCATTTTACGTCGGCGCGATTGTGCGCTCGTGACAGAATTCCTTTGGTTGACTTGCAACCGCGTCGCTCACGCCCGCGCGGTTGAAGCACGATCTTCCGAGCCTTCGCCATCGAGTGTGCGCGAAGAGAGCTTAGGGCGCGGGAATTCCGCTCGGCACCGTCACGTTGAACGTGGCACTCACAGTTACAAGTGTGTTCGTGTCCGTGGCCGAAACAGTGTACGGCCAAACTCCCGGAGTCAATGTGTTGCTGCTGCCGCAAGCGCTGATTCCCGCCATGACCGCAAGTGTGCCCAGAGCAAGGAGCATGAGCGCGAACCACCGCGCCTTGTGGCGCCTGAAGCCGAAGCCCAGCAGGAGCGCACCGGCCAGCGCCAACCCCGTTGCAAGCCCTTTGCGCGTGCGATTGAGCTTGACCGGACTGGGAACCGGGAAAGCAAACAGCGGGAGCATTCCGCTCGCCGCCCCATTTGCGGGTACCGTGATGGCCGCCGGTGCCGTCGATCCTCCGCAATAGGGCAGTTTCGCGCTCATCGGTGGATTCGCAGGACCACAATTATCGACATAAACAGTGCCGGTGTAGCCATCGACCGACTGCACCGTCCATGAAACCGTGTTGGGGCCGCTGGCAGTAAAGGTAGTATTGCCGGCGGAGAGAGTGAAAGTGGGCGTGGCGGCAACCGCGCGCCGATCGCTGAGTCCGAAACCGATGGCGAGAAGCGTTGTGAAGAGAAGAAGCATTCTGCGGGTGTTCATGGCAGAAGGTCCTTTCTTGGATACTGTCCGTTGCCCCAGGTTTAGACGGCGATCACGGCCAATTCGTTGAGGCCCGTCAACGCAGGCATTCGATGTACAGCTACTGGATCACAACTCGTCCGCGATCGTGCTTCGACGCGGGCACGGGGCCGGACGTCGCATCGTTCCCAGCATCGCGTGTGCCATACTGAATCTGCCACATCAAGCCAACGGAATCAATCGTCGCATGCCCGGCCAGCCTAATCCGGAATTTCTGCGCCGCGCCATCGCGCTGGCTACCGAGAACGTTACGCGTGGCGCAGGTGGGCCCTTCGCGGCAGTGATCGTGCGCAATGGCAAAATCTTGGGCGAGGGCGCGAACTCCGTGACAGCGACCAACGATCCCACGGCGCACGGCGAAGTGAACGCCATCCGAGCGGCTGCAAAAGCGCTGGGAACGTTCTCGCTCGTGGGTTGCGAGCTTTACACCAGTTGCGAGCCGTGCCCCATGTGCCTGGCCGCGGCTTACTGGGCGCGTCTCGATGCCGTTTATTACGGCGCCAGCGCTGCCGATGCCGCCCGCGCCGGCTTCGACGATGCTTTTCTCTACGGCGAACTGCACCAATCCGCAGGCCAACGCAGATTGCCCACCAAGCAGATGCTGGCCGACGAAGCCAAGGCCAGCTTTGACGCATGGATTGCGTCACCCAACAAGATCGAATATTGAACGCGGGCGCGCCATCCTTGACCCCGCGTACCCGCCTTGCGTATGCTGCGAGCGTTCACGCGCCGCCGAGGCGAGCGGATTTGCGCCGCGCACCGGCATCGCCGAGGGAGAGCCCGCATGAGCACCACCGCTACGGCCGCAACTCCCGCATCCCAATCAAACGCAACCGCTGACGTGCAGGCGTTTCTGGTTCGCCGCGCGGCAGTGCTGGGGGCGGGAACTATGGGCTCTCGCATCGCTGCGCATCTGGCCAACGCGGGAATCCCGACGCTTCTGCTCGATCTGGCTCCAAAAGACCAATACGCCGAGCGCGCCATCAAGGCTCTTGCCAATTCCAAGCCTGCGGCCCTTTTTGAGCCATCGCTGGCGCGCCTGATCACTGCCGGTACTTTCGACAGCGACCTTCCGGCTCTGGCGCAGTGCGACTGGGTGGTTGAAGCCGTTGCCGAGAATCTCGAAATCAAGACGGCGCTTCTGGATCGCGTCGTTCCCCATCTGAGCGCTCATGCGCTGCTGACCACCAACACCTCCGGTTTGCCCGTAGCCCGCATCGGGGCCGCAGTCCCCTCAGTCCGCAGCCGTTTCTTCGGAACGCACTTCTTCAATCCGCCGCGCTACATGCGCCTGCTCGAAGTCATTTCCACGCTCGAGACCGATCCTGCGCTGGCCGCCGCCTTTTCCGCCTTCGCTGATCGCTTCCTCGGCAAGCAGATCGTTTTCGCGCACGACACGCCCAACTTCATCGCCAATCGCATTGGCATTGCGGTCATGTTCAATGCGGCGAATCTCATGCTCGACCAGGGACTGACCATTGAAGAGATCGACGCGCTTACCGGACCCGCCGTCGGATGGCCGCGCACCGGGACCTTTCGCCTCGCCGATCTGGTGGGCATCGATATTCTGGCCCACGTGGCCGCCAATTTTCCCCAGGGCGTCACGGGCGGCAAATTCTCCGCCATCCTCGACGAGCTCCTCAAGCGCGGCTGGCTCGGCGACAAGTCGGGGCAGGGATTTTACCGCAAATACCGCGGCGCGGGCGGGCAGGAGGAGCGGCTGGTGCTGCATGTGTCGGCGATGGAATATCGTCCCACGGCCAAGCCCGCGTTGCCCTCGCTCGACATGGCGAAAAACGCTGCTACGCTGCCCGAGCGCCTGCGCATGCTGCTGGCAAACGACCCGGCCAAGGATAAGGCCGCGGCTTTCTTGTGGCCTTTTCTCGCCTCGCTCTGGAATTTTGCCGCCGACCGCATCGGCGAAGTAGCCGACGAGCCGGCCTCCATCGATGCCGCTATGCGCGCCGGATTCAACTGGGAGCTGGGGCCCTTTGAGATGTGGGATGCGGCAGGCGTGCCTGACACCGTGGCGCGCATGCGCATGCTCGGCCTTCCCGTCGGAGCGCCCGTCGAACGGTTGCTGGCCGCATCGCGCACCAGTTGGTACTCGCCTAACAAAGATGCGTGTTTCCTGCCATCCACAGAACAGCTCGTCTCAATTCCTGCTGTTCAAGGCCATGCAAGCGTCGCCGATTTCCGGCGCACGAACGGCGTGGTTCGCTCCAACTCCGGTGCGTCTCTCGTCGATCTCGGCGACGGCATCGCCTGCATCGAGCTGCATTCACTGAAAAACGCCATTGGCGGCGATGTACTCACTCTCATTTCGTCAGTCCTCAATCCCGCTTCCGATGCCGTTCGCGATTTCTCCGCGTTTGTTATCTCGGGTGACCGCGAAAACTTCTCCGTCGGCGCCAACCTGATGCAGCTCCTGCTGGCTGCGCAGGAAGGTGAGTGGGATGAGCTGGCGCGCGTGATTCACGCCTTTCAGCAAATGACCGCGGCCATCAAATTCTGCCCGCGGCCGGTGATTGCGGCGCCCTTTGGCCTCACCCTCGGCGGCGGCGCAGAGATGTGCCTGCACGGAGTGCGCCGTCAACCTCACGCTGAAACCTACATGGGCCTGGTGGAGGCCGGTGTGGGGCTGATTCCCGCAGGCGGCGGAACGAAGGAGATGCTGTTGCGCGCGCTGGATGCGGCCGCTTTGCTCGCCCCGCCCGATCCCAAGG
>JASHYS010000445.1 GCA_030042915.1 Acidobacteriaceae bacterium | reverse complement strand
GGCATGCTGATGGCTGCCGAGCAGCTCCTGGCGCAAAATCCGCGCCCCACCATGGCCGAGATTCGCGAAGCGCTGGCGGGCAATCTTTGCCGCTGCACGGGTTTCATGCGCATCTTCGAGTCTGTTGTTGCGGCTGCGGCCGCTGAATCGGCCACGCAGGCCAAAGCGCCCCATTTGGAGAAGACGCATCATGCGCGGTGACGCTGGAGCGCACGATCTCGTCGCGCCGGGCAGCCTGGGCGCGGTGCTCGACCTGCTTGCCGCCGAACCCGGCCAATGGACGCCCATCGCCGGCGGCACAGAGCTGATGGTTGCGTTTGCCGCGGGCAAACTTACCGCGACCAAGCTCGTCAACCTTTGGGGCATTCCCGATCTGCGTTTTATTGCGGTAACTAACGAGAACGTCGCCATCGGCGCAGCCGCTACTTTTCTCGATCTGCGGCGCCATTCTGTGATCGCGGTGGAACTGCCGCTTCTGGCAAAGGCTGCGAGCTGGATCGGCTCCATTGCCAACCAAAGCCGCGCCACGCTGGGCGGTAATCTGGTGAACGGCTCGCCGGCCGCCGACTCCTCGCCCGCGTTGCTCGCCTACGATGCGGAGATTGAAATGATTTCAGCGCGCGGCATCCGGCGCATACCCTACAGCGAGTTTCACACCGGCTACAAGCGCAATCGTCTCGCACCCGACGAGCTGTTGTATACCATTTATCTGCCGCGCCGCTTCAAGCACCACGCGCAATATCTGCGCAAGGTGGGAACGCGGCGCGCCATGGCGATTGCCAAGGTGGCGCTGGGAGCGACTGCGCTCGTGGCAAACGGAGTCGTCCGCGAGATTCGGCTGGCCGCGGCGAGTTTGGCGCCGTTTCCCACGCGACTGATGGAGACTGAGGCGGCTCTGCTCGGCAAGGCAATCACGCTGGAGACAATTCAAACCGCGCGCCGCGCGCTCGTGGCTGAGGTGCGGCCCATTGACGACATTCGTTCCACGGCCGAATACCGGCGCCGCGTAGCCGCAAACTTGCTACAGGAATTCCTGCTGGAGTTGAGCACGAAGGCGAAGCGGCCATGAACTCCACTCTTGCAGCGTGGAATGCAGCCGAGGAGCAAACCGCTCTCGCAGCGATGCTCGCCTGCTGCGGTGCGCGACGCTGGGCGGCTGCGATGGTGGCCGAGCGCCCCATTCGCAATGTTGAAGAACTGAGCGCCGCGGCCGATCGCGTGTGGAGCACGATGCAGGAGACGGACTGGCTCGAGGCCTTCGCCTGCCATCCAAGAATCGGCCAGGGAATCGGCCAGCGCGAACCCGTTGCCGTCGTCGCGCATGGGGCGGAAAAGTCGGGCGCGTGGTCTCGTCAGGAGCAGTCGCAGACCAGCACGGCCGGCGAGCGGGTGCTGGCCCAACTGGCCGAAGGCAACGCGCAGTATGAGGAGCGATTCGGGTTTACCTACATCGTGTGCGCAACCGGCAAAAGCGCCGAAGAGATGCTGGCGATTCTGCGGCGCCGTTTGGAGAGCAGTCGCGACGCCGAGTTGCGCGAAGCGGCCGAGCAGCAGCGACAAATCATGCAAATTCGCTTGGGAAAGTGGTTGGTCGAATGAGCATCATCACAACTCACGTGTTGGACACCGTGCTGGGCAAACCGGCTGCCGGAATCTCCGTCCGCCTGGAAAAGCAGGAGAGCGGCGGGATGAAAATTCTCGGCGGCGTGCAGGACGCGAGGTCGCGCTGGATCGAAATTTCCGACGGCGTTACCGACGCCGATGGCCGCTGCCGCAATCTCGCGCCCGATGCTGAACCCGGCGATTACCGGCTGACCTTCGGGACAGGCGACTATCTGCGCAGCCACGGCCGCGCCACCATCTATCCCGAGATTTCCATTACCTTCCGATGCAGCGGCGAGCCGCACTATCATTTGCCGCTGCTGCTGAGCGACAACAGCTACACCACATACAGGGGAAGCTGACCAATGGCACGATTGGGAGAGCATCGCTACGGAAAATCGCGCGTGCGCCTGTCGCGCATCACGCGCGTGAGCGGCCGGCACGAGTTCAACGAGTGGACCGTACACATTCTGCTCTACGGAAACTTCGAATCCAGCTACACCGAGGCCGATAACCGCACGGTTCTGCCCACCGACACGATGAAAAATACCGTGTATTGCGTGGCGCGCAGCTCGAAGGCAGCGACCATCGAGGTTTTCGCCATGGAACTGGGCGATTATTTCCTTAGCAACAATCCCCAAGTGAGCAAGGTAAGCGTCAAGGTTGAAGAAAAGCCATGGCAGCGGATGATGATTGACGGCGCGCCCGACGCCACAACCTTCAGGATGGCCGGGCCCGAATTGCAGACCGTCCACGCTGAGCGCGCCAGGAACGGCACATGGCGCATCACTTCGGGGATCGACGGGCTCACGATTCTAAAAACCACGAAATCCGCATTCACCGGCTACATCGTCGACAAGCTGACCACACTCAAGCCCGCGACCGATCGCATCCTGGGAACACAGGCGACCATCACCTGGGATTATGCAGCCGCTGCGCCCGATTTCGCCGACGCGCGGGCGCGCATCCTTGCCGCGCTCGAGAAAGTTTTCGCCGCGCACAACAGTATGAGCGTCCAGCACACGCTCTACGACATGGGCAAAGCCGCGCTCGATGCTGCGCCCGAGATTGCGCGTATCCATCTTTCCATGCCCAACCTGCATCACCTGCTCGCCGACCTCAGTCCTTTCGGCCTCGACAATCCCAATCACATCTTTGTGCCCATCGACGAGCCGCATGGTACCATCGAGGCCACCATCGAGCGCTAATTACAAAGAAGCATCGTGTCCGAACCCACGACCACTACCGCCAACGTGTACGCGCAGCCAGGCGCGGCCGCTAGCTACGGACTGCGCGCGGGCGC
>JASHYS010000444.1 GCA_030042915.1 Acidobacteriaceae bacterium | reverse complement strand
CACTCGCCGGTGCGCGGAACTCAATTACTGGTCGAGCACATGAGCGACGTTTTTCGCCGCCCATCGCTCATCGTCATTGAGATTGCGTGGCGTTGGCTCTTCGGCATCCCCGTCCTTCTCATTTGCTGGAACCAGGCGCAACAGATTGTCGCAGCCTATCCTCTTGAGTCTTCCGGTTTCACTTCGATTGACACGCTCAATCCCTGGGTCGCAGCCGCGCAGATTGCCGCCGTGGCCTCGTATTACCAGCCGCATGTGCTGGCCGTGGCGCGCTGGCTGCTGCCAGCCGCTGCACTCCTTTGGATCGTTCTCTCTGCGCTGGGCCGCAGTTTGCTGCTGCGCCGCATGCAAGGCCGTCTTCCCTTTCGTCCCTTCACTCTCGTGGTGCTGCAGGGGGCGTGGCTCCTCATGTTCGCTTGCGCGGTTTGGGGTTGGCTCAGCTCCATGCGATGGAACGCGGCCGCGCACATTGCTGCCGGTAGCGAGCCCGAGCTTTTGGGCTACTTTATCTGGGCCATCTTTCTTTCGCTTGGTTTCTTCGCCGCGTTTGCGCTGGCCAGTTCCACGCTGGCAGTTGCGCCGCTGTTGGCGCTCATCGAACATCGCTCCGCGCTCTCAGCCCTCGGTCTGAGTTTTCGTCTGGGAAAGCCTTTCACCGGCAAGCTGGCCGAAGTCAATCTCGTCCTTGGCATCGTCAAGCTCGCACTGGCCGTGGTGGCCATGGTGTTTTCGGCCGCGCCGCTGCCATTCAGCGACCAGCTTGGACCGGGCGCGATGCACGCGATTACGGCTGCCTCGGTCGTGTTCTTTTTGGTCGCCGATGATTTCTTCCAGGTCGTCCGGCTCAAGGCGTTTGCGGAGTTTTGGCAGGTCTATCGCGGCCAGATGGGTGCACGAACCGAGCAACCAGCAGCGCCACAAGGATGATCACCCCCGGACCGGCTACAAAAATCGCCCATCGTGCAAATAAAACGAATCCGAACGCCATGCCCTCGGGATCTTCCGTCGAATTCACGTCGATCGTCACGCGCGATCCCTCGGGTTCGTCGAGGTTGCGATGCAGGTCGAGAATCAATCTCTGCGCCACGCCACGTTGGGGATGGTATTCACCAAGATTGACCTCGTTTGCCGCGCCGATTTGAAGATCCTGGCTCCCTCGCTGAATTACATCTCCCTTGGCATCCACGATCTTCCAATCGAGATCGAGCACGGCAGCCTTGTTGAGCTCGATGCTCCGCCGCGTGGGGTCCATCAGCTCAAGCTGAATCATGTAATTTTCGTCCAGGTCCGTCTTGAACTCCGCTGAAGCATACTCTCCCTGTTGGAGTGGGACCGGCATCGAGAGCGGCTGAAGATTGTGCGCGTGCGCAAACCAATAGAGGTAGCTAAATGGAAAAATCCCCACCGCAATCAGAAATAAAACCGCTCCGAGGAGAATCTTCTTCCACGGCCATTTTTTCATCGCATTTCTCCGCGGGGGATGCTCGCGTGGAGAGGATTAGAACAATTTCAGCTGCACGACCAGGTACTTCTTGGGGTTTTCGCGCATGGCCTTGATGAGCTGCTGGGCCTGATCCGCAGCCTGATCGACGTGGGTGTAGAGCGCCTTGTTCTTGACAAACTGCCCCGCTGAACCTTCGCCTGCGTTTACGCTCTTCAAAATCCCGTCGAGGTTCGTGATGGCGTCGCTGAGCTTCTGTGCCATGGCTGGGTCTTTAAGCAATTTGCCGGCGGTGCCATTGCCCGCATTGATCGAGTCTGTGATCTGCTTCAGGTTCGCAACGGCCGAATTGAAATTGTTGTAAGCGGCATCGTCTTTGAGCAATTTGCCCGCCGTGCCTTTGCCGGCGTTCAGATCGGCGACGACCGAATTCAATTGATCGACCGTCGTATTGATTTTTGTGTAAAGCGTATCGTCGTTGATGAACTTCCCAGCCGTCCCTTTGCCGTCGGCTATCGCTTGCGTCATCGTCTGCAGGTTGGCCGCGATCGTGACAATGTCTTTCTTAAGCGCAGGATCGTTGATCAGCTCACCGAACACGCCACGGCTGTTGTTGATCGCGTCAACCAGCGTTTCAATCTTGCGCACCAGCAGGTTGATTTCTTGAATCGACACCTCGCTGGAGTTGATCACGGATTGAATGGTTGGGGCGCCGGAAGCGAGGAGTTCGGCATTGTTGAGCGGGGCCGGACCCGAGGCGTGCCTCGATTCAATATCCACATAGCTGTCGCCCAGCACACCTGCCGCCTGGATTGAGGCTCTCGAGTCAGTGTGCAGGTCGTAGAGATACTTCTCTCCCACCTGCATGGTCACCTCGACGGGATCGGGGTTTCGCTCCGGGACCACCCGCATCTTTACGACATTGCCGATGGTAACGCCCTCCAGCGAGACGACAGCCCCCTCCTTCAAGCCGCCGGCATTCGGAAAGTAGCAGCGGAGCGTCATTTTATGGGCAAAAAGGCCGCCCGTGGAGCCGGTCATGAGAAACATGAGTGCGATCAGGATGGCGATGGCGGCCAGAACCAGGACCCCCACCTTTAGCTGAGACCATTGAATCTCTTTACGGCTTGGCACATCACTCCTCTAACGGAACGAAGTGGCTCGTCGCCTTGAGGATAGCAGAAGCAGCCCATCTATGCCCCGTCTTCCAGTACCACGCTGGCGAATGACAAAAGCGCCGTGTGCGTGATCGACAGCGCGGCGTGCTTGACGCCCAGGCGGCGAGCAATCTCTGCAGCGCGGCCGTGAAACTTGAGCGTGGGCCTTCCCGATAGCTCTCGCACTACTTCGAACTCGCGCCAGCTCACGCCAAAGCTAATTCCCGTTCCCAACGCCTTGGCTGCGGCCTCTTTGGCGGCGAAACGAGCCGCAAAACTCTCCGCCGCATTGCGCTTGCGCAGACAATAGGCCTGCTCGGCCTCGAGATAGACCCGATTGAGAAAGCGCGCGCCAAAACGGTCCATGGCGCGCTGGATGCGCGCAATTTCCACAGCATCGATTCCGGAACCGACGATCATGCTTTCTCTCAAGCTACAACATCGGGCCTCCTCGCACGTCCGGCGGTCGGGGCCAATTACCTGCGCAACGGCCGGCGCAGTGCTCGCTGGGCTGGGGTGTTTCAAACGCGGTCAGGCGCCGTTCGACTCCGCAACAGCTTTGATGCCGTACTGCCCCTCTGGCGATAAACGGCCTGTGAACATGAACGTGCCAGAACGGAGACCGGTGCAGCCCGTCAGCATTCCCTGGGCGATGCAGATGAAGGCGGTTTCCACCGAGGAGCCGTCGCGGCTGGTGCAGTCTCTTACCGGAGCCATTCTGGCATGCGGAGGCTGGGTACTCAGCCGTGGCGCCAACGATTCCGGCACGGTAAATATGCTGTTCGAATTCGAGCGCCAGGCCTGCGTCGATATTTACAGCATCCTGATTGCGGCCGGCCTGGAACTGAGCCAAAGCGGCCACATGCGCTTCACTGAGCTTTGCCAATGCACGCGCAACCGGCACAGAGACTGCGGCGCCGAAATCGCCAGCATCGATTTGGAGATTCAAACCTTCCCGCCCGAGATCGTCAACGTGGTCCAATCCTCCGGACCCGCTTGAACGCGGGTCGTCGATGAGCTCATAGCGATTTTGCGAAGCGTGCCCCTCAACGGCGGATCGAACGAAGCGACCGTTTCCTTTGCGTTCTTCCTCGTCCGATTCATCGCATACCACATTTCCATTTTGAGTCGTAATTCTGAAACCTCCGATAGTCGCAATCGTCAACGTTTATGAGGGCGGGAACACCATGAAGACATTCCGGAGATGAATACCCGCCGACCTGCTGCGGCAATCGGTCGATTGCCGTCTTGCTTTGAGGGAGAAGTGGCCGAAAGAGTGCCGCGAAATGGGGCAAATGATCGTTTTTGGTCTCAGAGGCAGCCCAGTGGGGCACTCCCGGAGGTTGGGGATCCAAACGGACCAAAAAAGATCGCCGGTGGAGGCGAATAGGGATATATTGGTTCACAAACGCAGGGCAAAACGGAAATCTCGGCTTACTAGCTTTAAGGGAGGCACGTATGCCGACGCCACTTCAAGCGTTCTGGAGAATACCTGCTCAAATCCAGAGGCTGACCTTATTCCGCTTTGGTTTCGCGATCCTCTTGTTTTTTTTAGCCCTCAGCACGGCTTGTGGCGGGGGATCGAATGGAGGCGTTACTACCACCGGCCCTACTGTTACCTCGGTTACGGCGTCCTGCAGCCCGGCCACAGTTCAGGCTGGGCAGATGTCACAGTGCACCGCGACTGTGAGCGGAACAGGAACTTACAACACAGCGGTCACTTGGAGTGCCAGCGAGGGGTCGATTAACTCCGCTGGACTGTTCACAGCTCCAAACAGCACAGGATCCTCGACCATTACCGCCACGTCAGTGCAAGAAATGAGCCAATCGGGCGCAGCGTCAGTGACGGTAACGGCTGCGGCCGTGGTGCCTCAGCTCGAAGTCAACATCGGCCCGCTCTGGGTTGACCAATACAGCTATGGAGTGGTGAACACCGGTAGCTCGATCTATCCGGCTTGTTCCGATCTACTGAGCGTCAGGACGTGCATGCAGAATTTTCTCTCCTTCTATGCGGGACAGGGTGTGGGCGGCATCAGGTTCCAATTCGGCTTGGGCGGAGGCGCAAGCAGCACGCCTTTCGATGCGGAAGGAAACGTAAGCGCGGTGTGGCTCGAGAACCTTAACGCATTCTTCGCGGATATGAAAGCCGCTGGCATTTTGAACGTGACTCCAACCTCAACGCTTAACCAGGAATGGTCGGGCTCTCCTGCGGGCATCAACCTCACAACCATGACTGTCGCCTACCGCGAGGGCCCCAACTGCACGGCAGGCAGCGAGACGCTCGCTTTCTTCCCATGGCTCCCCTACGGGCTCGATCCGGCGAACAACTACTGGCCGGCCGACCAGGGGCAGAACGAGGCTTATTACTGCTCCCCCGCGAATCCTATCTTCTGGGGGTGGACACCTTTTATTTCTCTTGTGGGCGATGTGGCACTCCAGGCCCAAAACGTGGGAATCAACATAGAGGAGTGGGATATTGAGAATGAAGTGGACTTTTGGGACTTTACGAACGAGGCGCGCGAGATGTACGACCCCGTCACGGGTACTGCAGTGCTGGCCCAGGTAGGCGGCGCCTTGCAGGAATACGGTTTTAACCCCGGCGCCGCCACTTTTTCGGTGCAGACACCGGGAGTGTCGACGGCCGGGGCGACTTGCAACTCCATGTTCGGAGATTCCGGCTACGCGATCTTCGGATCGCTGCTGTTGGCTGCCGAAACCGGCGGATATATCGGGGCAATGGGCGATTTTCCCAACTCGACTTCAGAAGCGAACGGCGGTTTGCTCTGCGGTGGCACGAGTTCTGGCATGATTACCATCCCCAGCCAACCCTCGAGCTGGGAGCCGGCTGTTTTCGATTTTCATGTCTATACCTGCATCCAGGGTTCGAACGGCTGCGATATGAACGCAAATGTGGAGAGCACGGCAGAGGCGACCTACAACGCAGATTGGCAATTTGTGTTCACGCATCGAAACGCGGACAGTGATATTGCGATGATCGGCGAAACGGACTCCGACGCGCCGAATACCGCCTGCGACGGACACACGCAGGCGCAGGCCGCACAGAACGCGAGCGCCTTCCAAAGCAGCGAGATGTTTACTGCAGGAGCAGCGAACAGTGTGATTCGGCCGTGGGCCTACCTGGTGAGTCCGGGCGGTGAGGTCTGCCAACCTGTCGTCATCGGATGGCCGACGGGAATCTACGCGTACTTCTAAACGTTTGAAGGTTATCTCCGTGCTTAAATGCGCTGGGGTGGCTTGCTCCCTTGCTCCCTGAATTCTCATCCCGCTTCAACCAGGCCGTAGCGCCGGTTCCACGCATCCTTCAATTGCGCCCGCACCCGTGCCCGTTCTTCCGCTGTCACTTCGGGCCCGGGATCGACCACAAACCGCGCCGCCTCCTGCTTGGCCAGTTCCAGCAATTTCCGGTCGCGCAGCAGATTGGCCACGCGAAATTCCGGCAGGCCCGCTTGTCGCGTGCCGAAAAATTCACCCGGCCCGCGCATCTCCAGGTCCAGTTCGGCCAGCTCAAATCCATCCTGCGTCCGCGCCATGGCGTTCAGCCGTTCCTCGCCGAGCGGAGAAATGCGCTCGCCGGTCATCAAAATGCAGTAGCTCTTCGCCGCCCCGCG
Source organism: Acidobacteriaceae bacterium (assembly GCA_030042915.1). Next base: position 270 of record JASHYS010000444.1, on the reverse strand, counting down.
GCCCACGCGCCCGCGCAGCTGGTGTAACTGCGCCAGCCCGAACCGCTCCGCATGCTCCACCACCATCACCGTCGCGTTCGGCACGTCCACGCCCACTTCAATCACTGTGGTCGCCACCAGCACGTCGATCTCGCCGCGCTGAAAGCGCCGCATGATGATCTCCTTCTCGTCCGCGTCCAGCCGCCCGTGCAGCAATGCCACGCGCAGGCCGGCAAACGGCCCTGTACGCAACTTCTCGTGCATTTCCACCGCCGATTTCAGGCCCGACTT
>JASHYS010000051.1 GCA_030042915.1 Acidobacteriaceae bacterium | reverse complement strand
CCTGTGATCGCCGGCATCCCCCGGGATCGGCTCACCAGAGCCTTCATCCGGCTCCATTCGCCGGACGCCGATTGCACAACCGTCAGTTCAGGTGCGGCAATCGTCTTCGAAACCACCGGCACCAAAAAGCGGTAGCCGTGGCGCGGCAGGGTCTCGATGTACACCGGCTTATCGGCATCGTCTCCCAGCACCAACCGGATCTGCTGGATGCACTTGTTGACCCCATGCTCAAAGTCGACATGCGTCCCCTGACTCCAAAGCTGAGTTTGAATTTCCTCACGCGTGACCAGCTGGCCGGCATGAGCCGCCAGCATGGCCAGCAGCCGGAAAGGTTGCGGCTGCAGTTTCACCAAAGCGCCCGATTTGCGTAGCTCCTCGGTGTCGAGGTTGAGCTCGAAGACCCCGAAGCGGAGCAGTTTTTGCGTGGCGCCCAAAACCTACCCCCTGATTGCTGCAGAATGTAGGCGCATTATACCCCCCGTCCTGGTGCTTCGCCGGCTCTTCTTTTCGGTTACCACACGTGGCAACTCCCACTAGAACAATAGGTTAGACAGGTACCTAGAAACCATCTCCAATTCGCCTCTCAAGCATTGATTGCCGCGGCGACCTGCCGCATTGTGTGCCCACCGAAGCGGGAGATCGAGCGAACTCGAGGCACCGCTGCAGGGGGGAACTGCCGGAGGTTGGGACAAAACAGCCCACCTCCGGCAGTGAAGGGTGATGCGGAGCCGCAGCTGAACTGGCCCCGCAAGAAATGCGGAGGTTGCCATGAACACGCAGACGGATTTGGCAGATACCACGACCAGAGGAATCGACTTCGCCAGCGATCGGCAAACGGTGAAGGCCAGCGCACAGCGGTGGCTGCACTTGCTGCTGACGCTGGGATGGTGCCGTCGCCTGCCGCAAGTCCGTTGCCCCGGCAGGTATGAGCTGACGTTGCCACCAGGATGTGCGCGGGTTGTGCGCTACAGCTCGCGATGAGAAAGGTTTGGCTAATTGCCAAGTGCTAAATGCCAACTGCTGAAGTGAGGAGCAGCTAACGCGGTGAGGTTGCTCCTCACTAATCAGGATTAATCGCCGCCGCAACCTAATGACCATAAGGAGGTCGCTATGAAAAGCGCGAACACAAGTCATCTATCAGGTTTTAAGAGTGTAGCGTTCCTGACTGTCCTAGCAACGACCTTGGTCTCATCGGTCGCTCGTTATGCGTCCGCTCAAACTGGATGGGCGGTGGGAGGGAAGACCAAGATCCTCTATTACGACGGTACTAGCTGGAATTACCAGGAGCCAGATAAGAAAAACGACCCGGGCGCCGATCTTTTGGCAGTACATTCCGCAGATGGTAATACTGCCTGTGCGGTCGGCGGAATTGCGACTGCCGGCCCATTTAAGGACCAGGGGACGATCCTCTGTACCAACACTGCGGGAGCCACCTGGACCGCCATACGTAGCGGGGTCAACCAAAGGCTCAACGGGATTTACTTTTCGGACAAAGATCACATCTGGGTGGTCGGTGATGCGGGCACCGTCCTCTACTCTGACAATGGGGGGAAGAGCTTCAAGAAACCGCTCACGAAGATGGTTGCTACTCAGGCCAACCTCTACGGTGTCGCATTCTTCACGAAAAATCAACCGAATAGCCACGGGTGCATCGTCGGTGATCTTGATGGAGGAAAGCCGTTCGTCGAGTGGTTGGCGGATGGGAAAGAGTGGCATCGATCGACGAGGCCTCCGAACGTGAACTTCGCTGCGACGAGCGTTTCGTTTAGAACGATACCAGCGACAGAAACCGCGACAGGTAGCCTTGTCGGATGGGTTGTTGGAAAGGGAACCTTCGGCGCATGGGAAAGTACGGACGGGGGCAAAGAGTGGCGGAGCAAAGGCCCGATGGATGGGAAGAACCCATGGGACGGCGACCTATTGGCGGTTCAAGTTCTCAGCAAAACAAACGTTTGGGCGGGCGGAGTGGAGCTCCTTCGGACAACAAACGAAGGAGGGGTTTGGACCCCTATTCCCATAGGCCAATACGCGACCACCGTGAGGGGCATCGCATTCACTGACACTAGGACCGGCTGGATAGTCGCTGTCTACGGCGTCGGCGGCGGTGGCGCAGGTGCCATATACAAAACCACAAACGGAGATGCCGACAAGGTCAAATGGACCCTGGACAAGGTCGCAGGAGGACAACTGCTTTACGGCATAGTAATGGTGCCTCCTCGAGAGCAGGTCCAGATCAAGCTGAATCTTTTGGCCATGCCAAGCTATGGATCTTCCGGGATAACCCACCATAGCATCGAGGCGACGGGCCTTCCGGAAGGGAACATTAATCCTGCGAACATTCTTGTTCAGCTAGCTACAGAGTGTAGTGGAACTGCTTCAGGAGGAACCTCCGCTACAAGCATCGTAAGCGGCTCGGGCGATATCAAGCTCGTGTCCTTCCAGCTGCCCGGCGGCCTCGAGCCCGGCCAGTACTTCGTAAGCATCAGCGACTCCGAAGAGGGCGATGCCGACTTCGAGAGCAGCAACTGCGCAGTCGTCAATGTCGTTCAGTGATTGCCTAACATCCCACTCAAGCTTCTGTTGCTTGGGTGGGACATTCCCAAGCGTCACCGGTCGATGGGAGCGAGGCCTGCTGTGCCCAAGCTACGCAGGTTTGAAGTTGAAGAAGGAGATTGAGAGGAGCGAGGAGGTCCACCATGCGCACACGTAATCGACAGCGAGGATTTACCCTCATCGAGCTATTAGTCGTCGTGACCATAATCGTGATCATCGCGGCGATCTCGATTCCGAGGATCAGCAAGTCGACGATGTCGGCGCACGAGGCGTCCGCCATGAGCAGTCTCAAGGCGATTAATGAAGCTGAGATGCTCTACGCCAACAATCATCCCGACCTGGGTTTTACGGCGGACCTGGCCACGCTGGGCGCTAACGCTCAGGGGAGCGGTGAGCAGATCATCGACAGCGCCCTGGCCAGCGGCAGCAAGAGCAGCTACACGTTTACCTACACGCCCGGCGAAAAGGTAAACGGTGCAATACGCTCGTACTCCGTCACTGCTGTGCCCGACCAGGTGGGTACGACCGGCCAGCGCCGATTCTATTGCGATGAATCAGGCGAGATTCATTTCAACCCGAACGGAACAGCCGACGCCGGCAGTCCAGTGATCAGCAACTGAAGGAGGAAGTAGCGCTGCCGGACGATTCGCTGGAAGTGCATTTCTACGACGCCGCGAGTGCTCACGTGTGAAATTGACTTGGGCTTCTATTTCGATCGTGCGCTTTTCGCAAGCAATTGCGACGTTAGAAACCACTAGCTTTCAAAACGGTGAAAGTCTAGGATTTTACCGATTGTGATTTCAGCAGCTTAGAGCGAGCATTCTGGGGAGGGTTTCAAACAGGGTGGTCAATGCGCATTTCTCAAGCGCATTCGGATGGACCCGCTGCCGTTACGGACATGCGGCCCGGTCGGGTAAGTGAAAAGGGCGACGCTTACAATAAGACTCGGCACAGAATGGTCCGAAAAGAGGCATGATGCCCGCCGCAGTCAAACGCCAGACGGCGACTCCGGAGATTTGCCGCTATGCTCCGCAGGCGGAGCGCGTGCGATTGTGGGAGTCCAACAAGGGCCCGGTGCCAGTGGACATGAGGGTGGCCTGGACTTGCAAGATCGCATATTGCGGAAACCTCGACCACATGTGCTTGCTGAAGAAGAAGAATCTGCACTGGCGCAACTACGGTCCGTATGCCCGTGCGGTGGCCAAATTGAAACCCGGGCAGTCATGTATTTTGCGCGATGTGCCGAACAGCGGCAGCGAGGCCACGAAATTCCGCACCGCCATGTATGCGCGAAAGGAATTGTTGTTCGGCAGGTATTCGTACCGCGCGGTTCCTGGCGGGATGCGGGTGACGTGCGAGGCCAAAGCCAAGTAACTAAGGATGAAAGACCCAGCAATTCCATTGGGCATTTCGGCGCATTGAAGCCAACTGAGCGCACGTCTTGTCCTCAGAGGCGAACAAACGGCGCAAAGTTGTGAGAACGCCTGATTTCAACAATTGACTTCTGACAGGCCCGTTGTCCAGTCTGGATCGCTTGGCAACTGACAATCGCGGATGCAGCATTTTGCCAACCGCAATTCCCGCCCGCCGAACGTGACGCTGCCGATTCACCTGGACAAGCCTATAACGAGCGAGACGAAGAAGTGCAGCGGGTCTTGGATCACACGGCAGATTCGAGGCTGAATGTGGAACCAAGCCACTTGCCGATCAAATTCGCAGCCATCTCACCTGCGCGGTCATTGAGGTGAATCTGATCCGTATGAACGGCAAAACCTCTTCGCGCTGCAATGACGTCCCAGTTCCGGCGAAGAACATAATGCTGGACGGCTGCGCC
>JASHYS010000050.1 GCA_030042915.1 Acidobacteriaceae bacterium | reverse complement strand
TCACATCGCCGCCTGCGCCGGAGCTCTCGCTTAGAATCGGGCTCCGGCGAGAAATCCGGGTTGGAGAGACCTTGACGAGTTACACAACCATCATCGTTGCCAACGACGGTCCGGTTCGTACCATCACGCTCAACCGGCCGGAGCGGCGCAACGCCCTGACGCCCGAAATGCAGCTGGAGCTGCTTTCTGCGTTCGAGGATGCGGCCTCCGGCGGTTGCCGGGTGCTGGTGCTGGCCGGGGCAGGCGATGCGTTTTGCGCGGGGCTCGATCTAAACGCGCTTCAGCAGGTCCGCGACAAATCTCTTGCTGAACACCGTGCCGACTCGGAGCGCATCGCTCATCTTTTTCTGTCTCTCCACGAGCTGCCCATCCCTACCATCGCCGCCGTGCAAGGGCCGGCCATCGCGGGTGGAACAGGCCTGGCCATGATCTCGGATTTCACTCTCGCCACGCCCGCGGCCAGGTTCGGTTTCACTGAGGCGCGCATCGGCTTTGTGCCTGCGCTGGTTTCGGCCTTTCTGGCTTTGCATGTTGGCTACAAGCACAGCCTGGATCTGCTTCTCACCAGCCGCATCTTCGGCGCCGATGAAGCCTTCCGTCTCGGCCTTGTCAATGAGATTGTGCCGCCCGGCCGGCTTGCGGCCCGTGTGAAGGAGCTGGCCGATACGTTGCTCGCCAACAGCCCGCAAGCGCTGAGCGCCACCAAGCGTCTTCTCGTTGCGCAACAAAAGCAGTGGCTCAGCACCGCGATTGCCGACGCCATTGAGGCCAGCGCCGAGGCCCGAACCACATCCGATTTTCGCGAGGGAGTTGCGGCCTTCCTCGAAAAACGCAAGCCCTCGTGGACCAAATAAGGGCGTTGCCCATCCTTATGAATCGGTTGCCCCATCCTTTCGCGCCTCGTGCGAAAGGGTGGGATGCCGGCAAATCCGCCTAGCCGCACCGCACCGCCGCGTCCGTCCTCCGCTGCACTTCTTCGCGCGTCACCCCATCGGCCAGCTCGATCAGCGCAAAACCTTCCGGCGTCACATCCAGCACGCACAAATCCGTGATTACGCGCTGCACTACCCCCGTGCCCGTGAGCGGCAGCGTGCAGCTCTTCAGCAGCTTGGCGCCTCCGTCGGGACCATTGTGCTCCATCAGCGCAATCACCCGCCGCACTCCCGACACCAGGTCCATCGCGCCGCCCATCCCTTTCACGCGTTTGCCCGGAATCATCCAGTTCGCCAGGTCGCCGTGCTCTGAAACCTGCATCGCCCCCAGGATCGCCAGATCGATGTGCCCGCCGCGAATCATGGCAAACGAATCGGCGCTCGAGAACGTCGCGGCTCCCGGAACAAAGGTCACGGTTTCCTTGCCGGCGTTGATCAAATCGGCGTCAACCTCGGCCGCGCGCGGAAACGGGCCCATCCCCAGCAATCCGTTTTCCGACTGCAGCGTCACCGTCATGCCCTTGGGAATATAGTTGGCCACCTGCGTGGGAATACCGATGCCCAGATTCACATAGAACCCGTCCTTCAGCTCTCGGGCTGCGCGTTCTGCCATCTGCCGGCGTGTCCAGGCCACAGTTCTATCCCTCGCGTGTCGTCATCTTTTCAATGCGCTTTTCCGGATACGGATGGTGCACCAGCCGGTGCACGTAAATCCCCGGCGTGTGAATCTCATCCGGATCCAGCACTCCGGCGTCAACCACAATCTCCGCTTCCGCCACCGTCACCTTACCGCACGCAGCCGCGTGCGGATTGAAGTTCCGCGCCGTGCGCCGATAGATAAGGTTCCCATGCGTGTCGGCCTTCCACGCCTTCACCAGCGCCACGTCAGCCACAATCCCTCGCTCCAGGATGTACGTTGCCCCGTCGAATTCCTTCTGTTCTTTCCCTTCCGCCACCAGCGTGCCAATGCCGGTCCGCGTGTAGAATCCGGGAATCCCCGCGCCACCCGCTCTCATGCGTTCGGCAAGCGTGCCCTGCGGGCAAAATTCCACTTCCAGCTCGCCGGCCAAAAACTGCCGCTCGAACTCCGCATTCTCGCCCACATAACTAGAAATCATTTTTTTTATCTGGTGCCGCTCCAGCAGAAGCCCCAGGCCCCAGCCATCCACGCCGGCGTTGTTGCTGGCGATGGTCAGGTCCCGCACTCCCGTGTCACGCAACGCCACGATCAGCGCCTCAGGAATCCCGCACAACCCAAAGCCGCCGATGGCCAGAAGCATGCCATCGTGCACAATCCCTTCCAGTGCTGCACTGGCGCTTGGCCACAGCTTGTTCATAGTCGAAGTGCACCCGTTTCCATTGTCGTCCTTCACTATAGATGGACCACCGAAGGACGCGAAAGGGTTCTTGCCGCCGGCTCTACGGCCTGATCGTCATCTTCCCCACTCCGTCGCGATATTGGCTGGCGATGGCAAAGGCCTCATCGATGCGATCGATCTGCCGCGTATGCGTCAATATGGGCGCAAACCAATCGCCGTGCGCACCGAGCAGAGTCAGCGCTTCTTCGCTCTCATGATTCGAACGGCGCACATTGAACAGAGTCAGCTCCTTGCGGCGCATGGCCGATGCATCCACCAAAACCAGCGGCTTGGTATGAATCCCCGTCAACGCCACGCGTCCGGCATTGCGCGCCAGGTGCATGGCCTGCAGCGTGGTTTCCTCGCCCGCCGCACAGTCGATGGCGCAGTCCACACCGCGTTGGCCGGTGGCGCGAAGAATCTCGCCTTCAGCTTCGCCCGGCTCGACGGCCGCGTGAGCCCCAACCTGCCTCGCCAATTCACGGCGGTGCGCCAGCGGTTCCACGGCCCAGATGCGCCCTGCCTCTGCAGCACGCAGCGCGGCGATGGTCAACAGCCCGATCGGTCCGGCGCCGATCACGGCCACCGATTCGCCGCGGCAGATCGAGGCCAGGCGCAGCGAGTGCAGGGCAATGGCAAGCGGCTCGGCCAGCGCCGCCTCGTCAAACGACATCGTTGCCGGAATGGGGAGAAAGTTTTCCACCGGCAAGTTCACCCGCTCCCTGAAGAAGCCGGGATTGTGAGGGGTGCTAAGGAAACGAATGTTTGCGCAGACGTTGTGGTGGCCGCTCAAACAGAACTCGCAGTGATAGCAGTAGAGCGCAGGCTCAAGGGCGCCGCGGTCGCCGGCAGCCAGCCCGCTCACTCCAGCACCGGTCGTCACGATGCTTCCTGCCGGCTCGTGGCCCAGCAGCATGGGGTAGGCATTGGGAGTGCCGCCCACCCCGCCCTCGGAATAGGCGTGCAGGTCAGACCCGCAGACGCCCACCGCCTCGATCCGGACCTGCACTTCGCCCGCGCCGGGATCCTCAATCGGCATCTCCGCCATCCGGAATTTGTGGGGAGCGATCAGTTCCGCAGCACGCATCCAAGGCTCTCAAAAAAACCATATCGCATGAGCGGGTGAAGACGGAAGCGGGCACCGCGTCAACTGTCCTTTGCTCATGTCCATCGAAATCCGCGTATTCGGTTGCGTCGATGCTATATAAAAACAGCATGAACCGTGCGCGGCGCCTTCCCCTGCTTCGATTGGGTTTGCTCACCGCCGCCGCCCTCGCCATTCACGGCTATCACTTCGGCGTCGAAGATGCCGAAATCTTCATCCCTGCGGCCAGCAAGCTGCTCCATCCCGATCTTTTCCCTTACGGCACCGAGTTCTTTCTTTCCCATGAACGCCTCTCCATCTTCGCGCCCATCGTCGCCTTCACCGCGCGGCTTACGCATCTCTCTACTGACGCGACCGTGTTTTGCTGGTACCTCATCACCCTCTTCGCCACGCTCGCCGCCTCCTGGAAGCTGGCTGAGGTTTGCTTCGATTCGCCTCGCGCGCGCTGGACCGCCCTGCTGGCCATGACCGTGGCCATCACCATGCCCGCCGCCAACACCGGTCTGCTGCTCATGGATCCGTATCTCACCCCGCGTTCGTTCTCCACGCCGCTTTCGCTCTTCGCGCTCGCAGCCTTCCTTGCTCGCCGCAATCTCTGGGCCGTTTTGGCTACGCTGCTGATGGCTGCCATCCACCCCCAGATGACCGTTTATCTTCTCTTGCTCTCTGCCACGCTTTGGATTGTCGGCAAGGCTGCGCCCATCGCCGGACGCCGGCACGGAGCGGCTTCGTTCGCTGCCATCCTGCCCTTCAATTTCCGTCTCGAGCGGGCGCGCGACCCCTACCGCGAAGCGCTTTATGCCCGCGACTTCTATTTTCTCTTCACCTGGACCTGGTACGACTGGCTCGGTCTACTGGCTCCGCTCGCCATCCTGGGCTGGTTTTGGAAAGCCAGGCCGCGCGGAACCACGCCGGCCTTTGCGCGTCTTTGCCTGGCCATCATTCCCTACGGAATCGTCTCCATCCTCGCCGCCGCCGTCATCTCCAGCTCGCACATCTTCGACATGTGGGCGCGCCTGCAGCCGTTGCGTTGCTTCCATCTCATCACTCTGGTCTTCCTGCTTTTCCTGGGCGGCGTGGTGGGCGAGTACGCTTCCAAAATCAGCCGCTGGATCTCTCCCCTCATCTGTCTGTCGGTCGCCATCCTCATGTTCGCGGTCGAGCGCGACATCTATCCCAACAGCCCTCACATTGAGTGGCCGTGGATGCAAAGCAGCACCAACGCCTGGGTCGACACCCTGCTTTGGATTCGCCACAACACGCCCCGGGACGCGATCTTTGCCGTCGATTCCCGCTACTTCAAGGATCCCGGCGTTGACGATCATGGCTTTCGCGCCATCAGCCGTCGTTCGGAGCTGGCCGACTACTTTAAGGATGGCGGCGCCGTGGCCATCTTCCCCGAGCTGGCCGTCGAATGGAAGCAGATGACCGACGCGACCTACGGCCTGAATCACTTCACGGCGGCAGACTTCATCCGCCTCGCCCGCATTTATCCCGTCACCTGGGCCGTCATTCATGGTCCCGCGCCCGCCGGCATGGATTGCCCCTACCAGCAGCGGGGCTACGCCGTGTGCAGGATTCCAGGCGCCTCGGGCCTTGCTCATCCATCCGCGCCCGATCGACAACGCTAGCTTTCCGACCGCTCGACTTATCTCCATCCTTGGGGGTGCCCCTGGTCTCGACTCTGAGACTCGGGAAACCGAGATCCCCGAAGTCCCGCTCCTCACGCCTGCAGCGTCACCCACTTCGCGTGCATTTGCGCCTTGATCACCAGCTCCGCGGCCAGCAGCGCCTCGTCCTGGTTCTGCGCCAGGTGCGTGCGATTCACAATATCGGCCACAAACTGCGGCCCAAACGGCAGCGGCATGGCGTTGCAGTCGATATACCGCGCCTGCTTGGCGTCGACCACGAACAGGTTGTTTCCCTGCCGGCTCACACCCACATTCGTA
>JASHYS010000443.1 GCA_030042915.1 Acidobacteriaceae bacterium | reverse complement strand
ATCGACCGCCCCGGAACATCGTTGAGCACGACCGAAATGGTGGCTGGATTCAGCCCCAGATGTTCGGCCAATTGCTTCAGGCTCACCGGCCGCGCGTCGCGAGAATCCGCACCCTCCCTGCGCCGCTTGCCGGATGTCCCATCTTTCATTGAGGCACCCATCTCCTGGTCTCGCTTTGGCTCTGAAACTTCATTTTACTTCGCTCATTGCGTCTTCAGCGGCTAACATCGAGGTAAATCGCGAGTGCAGTTAGTAGGGGAGCTGCGCCACGCGCTCAGGCGATCGGACAGAGACGACGCCAGCTCCCTCGCGAATGCTGTAGAACCGGTCGGCAGCCAGGTTATCCAATACTTCCCTGGTTCCGTCGGGCCAGAGGATTTCAGCACGATCGAGGCGATCATGAGAGCCAAGGCCGAAGTGAATGCGTAGGTCGCTCTGCGAAAGATAGCTGCCGCCGCTGAGAACCTCGCCAAGCTGCACCAGGTCTCCGGCCGTGGCGCGCACCCGCGCGTTCAGGGCCAGGCGGTTGTTCTTTCCACCCTCGAGCTGAAAGCTGATCCAGTGATTGGACGGTCCGCCTACGGGGCGCAAAATCATTGGTCCGCCAATCAGGTTTTCTACGACGGCCTCGATCCTTCCGTCGTTGAAGAGATCGCCGAGTGCGAGGCCGCGGCTAACTTGCGGGGTCTGGATTGCGGGCCCCACGCGCCTGCTCACATTCCTGAAGGTTCCGTCGCGTTGGTTGAGAAACAGAAGCTTCGGCTCGAGAAACCTTGTGGCCAGATGTAAGCTATCGACCTGGGGATAGACATGTCCGTTGACCTGGAAGAAATCCTGCCAGCCGCAATTCGAAAAATCGACGAATCCATCGCCCCAACCCACAAAACCTTGCGTACCGCGCGCGATGCCCGAGGCGATCGAGGCGTCGGTAAAATTCATGTCGCCATCGTTGCGATAGAGGGCTGTATATTCGACGTCGAAATGCGAGATCGCCAGCGACATGCGGCCGTTGTGGAGGTAATCGCCGAACGCGACGCCCATATTGGCTTGCTCTACTCCGTCCTCATTCGCCGCAACACCCGCCAGAAGGGCGACGTCTTCGAATTTTCCTTTACCGTCGCCCTGGTAGAGATAATTTGCCTCGCCGTCGTTGGTAACAAAGAGGTCGAGGTTTCCATCATTATTAAAGTCAGACCAGATTGAAGTAAGTCCATAGCGCCGTTCAGGATCGTTCACCCCCGCCTGCGCCGACACATCGGTAAATGTTCCGTTGCCGTCGTTATGGTAAAGATTGTCAGGCAGGCCCGGCAGCCCGCGCGGGCCGCATTGCACATCGATCCCCAGGTATTTGCAGGGCTTGCGCGATGAAGCGAACGCGGGCAAGCTGTCAAGATGAAAATCGACGTAATGCGACACGAACAGATCGGTCGATCCGCCATGATCGTCCTGTCCGAAGGCAGCGCCCGTTGCCCAACCGGAATCGCGGTCGAGGCCGCTGGCCTTGGTTACATCGGTAAAGGTTCCGTCTCCATTATTGCGATAAAGCACGACGCCGTTCAGGCATGTTACGAGCAAGTCGGGCCGGCCGTCATTGTCAAAGTCGCCGACCACAGCTCCCATGGCCCAACAGGGGTAACCGACTCCCGCCTTGTCGGTGACATCGGTAAAGGTTCCGTCATGGTTGTTATGATAAAGAACGCTGCGGGCCTTCGCGCCATTTTGAGCCATCTCTACACTTTGTGCATTTGTAAAATAAATATCAGGCCAGCCGTCACCATCATAGTCGATCAACGCCACACCGCCGCTCATTGACTCGGCGATAAACTTGGCCTCGGGACTTGATAAGTGCTCAAAGTGAATGCCGGTCAGGCGAGTTATATCGACTAACTGAGGGTAGTTAGACAGGGGACCAGTTTCTTTGCTCTCGGCATCGGCCTTTTGGCGTTCAGCGGGCGATAAAGGAGTGGGGGTTCCCATCTGGCCAAAGGCCATGCCGCTCAAGGTGAGGGAAAATGCCACAACGCGCAATGCGCGGCGCGCGACCCGCGACCATGCGCGCGACGGGCTGCAACTGCGGAGCGCTCCGATACTACTTTTCATCCTGATGATCGGCGCGAATCTCTTCCGGCTGTATCAACAAGTCCTTGTACACGGAGCGCAACTTGTCTTTTTCCTTGCGAAGGCCCTGATAAATGTCCAATTGACGCTTTGCATCCTCCAGGCGCCCTTGTTGCCGGTAGAAAGTAGCCAGGCGATAGTGGGCGGTGGCGTTGGTGGGGTCGAGTTGAACGGTCTGTTCCAGCAGCGCCTGGGCTTTTTCAGGCTGATTGATCTGGATGAGGGCCTTGGCGAGACCCAGCTTGGCATCGGAATCCGCGGGACGCAATGCGACAGCCTTTGTGTACTCATCGAAAGCTTTCTGGCCGTCACCTTCCTCCGCGGCGATCTCGCCGAGCCTGCAGATCGCCTTTTCGTCCTGTGGGTTGGCGGCAAGCGCAGCAAGATATTCCTGCTCCGCCTCTTTCTTGACCGCCGGGTCCTGAGACGTATTCAGCAGCTCTGCCAGTTCGTAATGTACGCCCGGCAAATTGGCATCGAGCGCGATGGCCTTGCGAAACTGCGCCACGGCGGCATTTGTGTTTCCTTCGCGGATCTCTTCGTGCGCGAGCACCTGGTGCATCTGTGCCGAATCCGGAGCCACGAGCGAGAGCGAAAGCATGGATTCGCCAGAAAGGTCGGCATAAGTCCGATAAGCTGCGTATAGCACTTCAGGATCGTCGGGGTAGGCTTTCTTGAGCTGGCCTACGATGTTCGCCGCCAGGTCGAGATCGCTGCTCGCGGTGTAGAGCCCGACCAGGTCCAATCCCACCTCAATCTTGAGCTTCTTCTCCTCGATCATAGGAAAAGACGCCTCAAGATCGCGACGCGCGTCTTCAAGATCAGCGGTGTGCTCTTCGGCCATACCCAGCAAAGACTTAACTTTCCATAAATCAGGCTGTAAGTTGATGGCGGCGCGCAACTGCGGAAGCGAGTTAGCGTAATCGGCCCTAAAAAACAGAAGGACGCCCAGATTGGCACGGGCTTGAACGTTGTTGGGATCGAGAGCAACGATTTCCTTGAGTTCGGGAATCGCCAGGTCCGGCCGCTGCTCGCGCAAATACTGCTGTGCCATGCGCTCGTGCTGGGCGATCTGATCCTTTGCATCGGGTGGGGTCTGACCAGCGGACGCAATGGAAATTGCGCTCAGCAAGAACAGTGCAGACACCACCGATTTGGACGGCATGACTCCCTCATCATACCAATACGAGCTGTGCCCGGAAATGAAAAGGACGGCGAGAATCCGCCGTCCTCTCCGGGTTAAATTGGCGCCGAGCTTAGAACGACAGACGCCCGTACATTTCCCAGGTTCTGCCGCTGACAGTCGTGCCGCTGACTACGGCTTGGCCCGCTCCCGCTCCGATGACGTTGCCGCCGGGTTGCGCGAAGCTGGGGTGGTTGAGGATGTTGGTCGCGCTGCCGCGAATCTGGAATTTCACGTTCCGCTCCGGCCAGAGATCGAAGCTCTTGCCGGCCTGGAAGTTGACATCGGTCAGATCCGGACCCGTAACGATGTTTCTCCGGAAGTCACCGTAGGTGTAGTTTGCCGGAACGGCAAAGGCGTCGAGGTTGTACCATTCCGCCAGGCTGTGGTAGTGGCCACCGCGAGAAGCATTCGGGCCGGTATCGGTCGACTTGTAGTTACCGACCAGGTTGGCATATTGCGTGTAGCTCCCCGACTGGTTATTTGAACTGTTCACCCATCCTGTCGTGATTCCGACCGGGTTACCGCTCTGCGCCATAAAGGTGGATGCCACCTCCCAGCCGCCGAGCACTTCGTCCGCGATCAGGTTGGTGTTCATGAACTGCCTGCCCTTGCCGAACGGCAACTGGTAGATAACCTCGCCTTTGAACGCTTGCCGAATGTCGAAGTTCGATTGGCTGTAGTTCTGTGATGGCACAAAAGCGTTCTGGTAGTTCTGCCAGCCTTCGCGGCTTCCCCAGCCCGAAGAATCCAGATCGTCGAGGAAGTGGGACCACACGTAGTTGGTGCTGAACTGCAGCCCGTAACTCATACGCTTGGTGAGCACAGCCTGCAATGCGTGGTAGTTGGAAATGGCGTTGTTGGTGCTGCCGTTAATTCCCTGGAAGAGCGGGTAGGGCTCGTCTACGATATCGTTGGGGCCGAGTTCGCTCACAGGAATCTGGTTGATGTCGACCGGGAAGTTCAGCTTGTCTCCGTGATTGCCCACGTAGCCAACCGATCCCGTGAATTCCCTCAAGAACTCCCGCTCTACCGTTAGGTTCCATTGGTAGTTGGTAGGCGCAGGCGTGTGGTACTCGTTGTAGGACACACCTGAGTTGTTCGAGGCCCACGGGGTAGTCGGAGAGCTGAGGTATTGCGAGTTGATGCTGCTGGCGTTGTAAGCTCCGACTCCGCAGCCAGCATTGGTGGTATCCGGGGCGACTCCAGTGCCGTTAAGCTGGGTCACCGGGCAAATGCCGTTGGTAGTATCGCCATAATTGCCGTGGCTGCCAAAAGCGTTGCCCATGCCGGCGCCGTAGGTGTCTTCGCTCCACGTGGACGCGTAGATGCCAATGCCGCCGCGGATAACGGTGTTCGGGAACATCTGCCAACTGAAGCCCACGCGCGGAAGGACGATGTTGTATTTGGGCGCCTGCAGGCTGGTGCGGCCATTTTGTCCAATGAAGCCGTACCAAATGCCGCCCAGAACCGGCGTGCCGGGGGCAACGCCGTTGATGGTCTGGCTGGAGACGTTGAAGTTCTGCACTGAGGGGTCCCAAACTGCCTCGTTGCCCTTCACTTCGCGCCAGCCGGTCTCAGCCTCCCAGCGTACGCCAAGGTTCACGGTGAGATTTGGCCGCATCTTGAAGTCATCTTGAACGAAAAGTTGCGGAGTCTTCCAGCGTCCGCCGAATTCAGGCGTCACTCCCGCGCTCCAGCTTTGCGAGTCGCCGAGCAGGAAGTCTGCGTAGGAGATGCCGTCGTAGGAGCTGGTCGGGTTGCCGCCGGCCGAGGTGTAATAGCCAGCAAAGTTGAAGCTGCCCGAGTTAATGTTTCCCCACGCCGTGGAGTCGGCTCGGTTGATGAGGAACTCGCCGCCGAAGTGGAGTATGTGCCGTCCCTTGATCAAGGTCACCACATCGGACGGGTCGAAGACCATCTCCTTGTACACCGAGTTCGATGCGCTTCCGGGGCTGTAATAGTTATTGGAGATGCTGATGTTCGGGAAGATGTCAGCTTCGAGCAACGGCATGCTCAGTTTTGACTCCCATCCGCCGTTGAGGGTGTAAGGCGTGAAGAAGTTCAACTGATCGGTAAAGCCCAGGCGCGCCTCGTTGATAACGTGAGAGCTGACGGTCCACACATCAGAGACCGCGGCGTTGTCGCGGCTCACGTCGCCGTTCTGGCAGCCGAATGGGCAGAACGGGTTCAGGTATTTTGCCGGGTTGTCGCTTTCCGTTTCCGTTAAGGTAAGCCGATTGTTGGACGTCAGATCGGTGTCCCAACGACCGAACCACTTGATAAAGGGGTCGGCGCTCGGCGGGCTGAGGATGGAGAAGTTGTTTATAGCGTAGCTAGCCACATTCGCCGGGTAACCAGTCGAGGCCAGCTCCGCCTTCTGGATTGCCAGCGCAGCCGGGTTGATCATGGTTGACGGGATCTTGTTGCTGCCATATTCGGAAATGAAGCTCTTGCGCTGGACGCAAGGAGCGGGCGTGGAGTATGTGCCTTCCGGAAACTCCGCCCCGGTGTATGTGCAATTGCCCGAGGTGACGATGGTTTGCGTGGTCGGATCGTAGATAGTGGCCAGTCCCGACTGAGTGAAATCGCCGCCCATTTCGGCGGTGCTGGGCAGTGATTCGAGATTCACGGAGCCGGTGCTGTTGTTGACCGTCCGGTCGTAATCAAAGAAGAAGAACGACTTGTGGAAGATGTGCCTGGGCAAAACCGGCCCGCCGATGTTTCCGCCGAAGTTGTTGAAGCGGACTCTCGGCACGCTTCCCGTGCCGAACGCATAGGTCGCGGCATCGAAGAAGTCGTTCTGGTTGTATTCGTATGCCTCGCCGTGGAACTTGTCGGTGCCGCTCTTGGTGATCTGGTTGTAGACGATGTCGCCTACGCCATACTGCGCCGAAAACGCCGTCGCGCTTACTTTGACTTCTGCCGTAGTCTCAAAAATAGTGACGTCGGAGTTCTGGCTCATCGGCAGAGTCGTGGTGGCGCCGTCCTGCAGCACGCTCGAAAAGGGCAGATTGCCGTTGATCGAGGACACTGTGCCAGGATTGATGGGGTTGTTGGCGTTCTCCGGAGTGCCGGCCGCGCCGGGCATCAGCACCACGAAGTTCTCCCAGTCGGCTCCGCCGCCGTTCCCGCTGCCTACCTGCGGCAGCTCGTCCATCACGTCGGCCTCAAGGGTTGGTTCCAGAGCCCCGCTCTCTGTATTCAGCGATGGAATGTCGGTGGTAACCGTCACTTGCGTCGAAACCTGGCCGACTTTCATCACCGCATTCACGGTCTCAATTCCAAGGGTGACGGTGACAGGGCCGCGCGCGTAGGTTTCAAAACCGTCTTTCGTGAAGACCAGCTTGTAGCTGTCCTCAGGAATGGCGCCCGTATCGTATAGGCCAGCGCCGTCTGTCTCGTAGTTGCGCGTCACTCCTTTGTCGATATCGGTTACAGCCACTTTCACGCCAGGAACGACTGCCCCTGTGGTGTCGGTCGCGGTACCTCGAATGTCGCCTGAGTTTGTGTTCTGTGCCTGACATACTCCTGCGCCGATCAAAAGCAGAAGGAGAGAGAGAATTCCTAGCCAGGCATTCCTCATCAAACTGCCCTTTGTCATTGACTGCCTCCTGAATCACTCGCTATGGCTGAGATCCCAGCCCACCTGTCTTTGCTCCAGCCCCAACGTCGTTGGATCTGAAGCTCGCCGCTGCATTGCCGGATACACATGATTTCCAGCGAAAAATGCGAAAGCCTTTAAGACAAACGCTTGTTTCACTGCCACTTCGCTGGACTTTTCATGTGCGCGGCGATTAGACCATAGGGCAAGAGAGACTGTCAAGCACTTTTCTCGATCGTCCGCGCTCCTCTTTCGGGGTAGCGAGACTTTCGCCATTCCCGTCATTTACTTATTGGTAATTGATTGTGGGGAGGTTATCTGTTAAGTAAATAGATAAAATCTTCCTCCGTGGCCGCTCGGAAAGACTGGCCAACTTGGCGCAAGGCCTTACTGATCTTGATGTTGCACAATTAGACGAACGTTTGTCCCAAGGGATAGAGTGCGCGACTATGTGCCGTTTTATGGCTTGCGCTCGGCCCAGGAAATTGAGATCCAGTCTGGCACATGGGGATGCCACGCTGCTACGGATTTCTGTAGATTCACTGGGTCGACTGAGCCGATCCTGATCCGTTGGCGGAGGCCGTTTTCGACCAAAGGGAGGAGCAAAGCATTACAGGAGCATAGCCAGAACGAGGCCATAAAAATGTCGGGAAGCGAGCGATAAGAAGAGGGTTCAATTTCATCTGTGCTATGATTTTTGACTAGACAATCGGTTTGTCTTGTAGTAACTTGAGGCGTTGAAAATCGCACTCAAACGATTTGGCAGGCATGCTCGGCGCCTTCGTGCTGTTTGATTCGGGCGAGAAGCTCTGCTTGTCCGGTCAGCGGCAACGTCTGAGGCGACCGGGCGGTGTAGGAAGCAAGTCATGAATACGATTTCGCGGCGAATCTTCTTGCGGCAGGCTGCAACCGAGGCCGGGCTGGTCATAGGCGGCCGCGGCCTGGCAGGTTTTGGACAATCCTTTGTTTCAAGCGGAGTACGGGGTTGGATCACTGCGGGGGCCGATCGGTTCAAGGAGTTTGAAGTGCAGCCGTGGGTTGAAGCATCGCGCCCCGGAGCGGCGGTCGTGGAAGTGGATCGCTCACGGTGCTTTCAAAGCATTCTGGGATTCGGCGGGGCACTTACGGACGCGTCCTGCTATCTGTTGAGCCGAATGGAGCCGGAGCAACGGAGGCAATTGCTGGAGGAATTCTTTGGGGCAGGCGGCCTGGGCCTTTCGGTGTCGCGAACCTGCATCGGGTCGAGCGACTATTCGTGCTCGGCATACAGCTTTGACGATTCCGCAGTGGCCGATCCGGAGCTCAAGGGTTTCAGCATCGCGCACGACCGGGCATATATATTGCCCATGCTCCGAGAAGCACTCAAAGCGAATCGCGAGCTTTTCTTCTTTGCCACGCCGTGGAGCCCGCCGGGATGGATGAAGACGGGCGGGTCGCTGCTGGGCGGCTCGATGAAGAAGGAGTATTTTCATTCCTACGCGCAATACTTCGTGAAATTCATAGAGGCTTACAGGTCAGAGGGCATTGACATTGGGGCCGTAACCGTTCAAAACGAAGTGGACACAGACCAGGACGGCCGCATGCCCGCATGTCTTTGGGGGCAGGAATATGAGATCGACTTCATCAAGGAATTCCTCGGGCCCGCACTACGCGATGCCTCGTTAAGCTCAAAGATCTGGCTGCTCGACCACAACTACGATTTGTGGGGACGG
Organism: Acidobacteriaceae bacterium; assembly: GCA_030042915.1. Next base: position 9,727 of record JASHYS010000443.1, on the reverse strand, counting down.
GCAATGGATGAACTGAGCGATCCGGGCGTCTATCAATTCGTGGACGGAGTAGCGTGGCACGCCTATGGCGGCGAGCCTGAGGCCATGACCAAAGTGCACGATGCTTTTCCCGGCAAGAATGCCTATTGGACCGAAGGCGGGCCGTTTATCACCGATCCGGACTACGTTACCGGCTGGGCGAAATGGTCGAGCGAATTTGCTGGGGTCTTGAAGAACTGGGCACGGTGCGTAGTGGCATGGAACCTTGTTCTCGATGAGAAGGGTGGCCCCAGCATCAGCCCGTTCAAATGCGGCGGGGTGGTGACGCTCGATTCGAAAACATGGAAACTGACGCGCTCCGGCCAGTACTGGGGCTTCGCCCACTACGCGAAGGTTGTGCGCCGCGGGGCGCGGGTAATCGCGAGCAAAGCGCATCTACCCGGCGTGGAGCACGCGGCGTTTGCCAACCTGGATGGCAGGTTTGCGCTGGTCCTCACTAACCAGGGCGACCACCGTGGTGTCGATTGTCAGTTCGAAGGAAAGCGCATTCATGTCGAGTTGCCGCGCGATTCGGTGGTGACGCTCCAGTGGAGTTAATGCGCTTTTTGCTCCATCTCGGCTTGCACCGATTCGATCAGTCTGGCAGGTTGCCGAAGAGAGGGCGAGAGCCCAGGCTGCCCGGCAACCTCGATTTCACCAACGGATCTGCTTAAAGTCGAAATAGGCGAAATTCATATTGCCGTTGGTCAATATATGTACGGTAAGAACATTCTTTCCTTTGCTGAGACGAACCTTGAAAAGCTGAGGGGCCAGATTCCAGTGGTGCCATTGCCGCCATGCCACCGGATCTGCGGGATCGAAGGTGGATGCGATCTGGAGACGACCTGTAGCGTCTTTCCCGTTCACATCGATTGATATGGTTCCCCCGCGATTGGAAGTGTAAAGAAGATCGGCAGCGTAGGCGCCCGCGCGCGCGACGTCGACGGTGATGTTGAACCACTCACCGGGCTCGGTCCAGCCAACATAGAGCATGTCGCGAGGAGGAACCACCTTGTCGAAGGGGTTGTCGTCAATCGTGGTCGGCTTGCGGTCGAACTTCGTGTAGGACGTGTCGACTCCCTCGTGCATTCGAAACTCATTGAGGTAGGTGCCGTCGACCGGATTCAACTCTCCGCTGCCATGATTCTGCGGATCGCTATCGTGATACGCCACGCCTTCGCCGCCCAGATCGTAGTAAGCGCACAACACCTGCCCCGGGATTTTTTGCGGACCGCCTTCATAGCGGCTATCGTGATAAGGCAGGCCCTTATATTGGCTCAAGAATGACTGAGAAAACGCTGTTGCCGGCATCATTGAGGCCGCGATGAGACAAAAGGAGAACGCTTTCTGGCGCATTATCGACTCTCTGCAAAGCTAATCAGCTGACCCGAAACAATTCGATCCCGCGTGCACCGCCGAGATTGCGTGAGTACTTCTTCTCCGTTCCATTGTTCCAATGTTCGAAAACTCCGAGGCTGCGGCATTGGACGCCGTCGTGTTCGGGGTCGTAGAACGTCTTCGACGGCGGATCGTGCGCCAGCGCGGATTCGCGCAGATAATTGTCGGCATTGGCAATATCGGGAAGGTCAGGCCATTCCGACGTGAGGAAATCGAAACCGACGGAATCAATGGCCACGCCGTCAAGCGACATGAAGATGCTGTTCGGCCAGGCGTCGTTAAAGGGCGTCATCTTCCATTTACGATGAGGCGGACCATCCACGTTGTCGTTTCCATACAGCGCATCGAGAACAAAAAGAACCGTCTTCTCGCCGAGATCCTTATGACCCAGAAAGTCGGTAAAAGCCGAGTAACTCGGCGAGCCATCGCGGTTGTGGGCGAAGCCATCATGCGCGTTTTTGTGCCAGTCGGTATAAATACTCGTCGCACCGAACAGATTCTTTGCGCAAAGTGTGACTCCTGAACTCACATGCGCCCGCATCACCGCGGCATCGATGAGGTAAGCCGCCTCAACCACCGTGGTATCGAGTCCCTTCGCGTTGCGGCTTGGAATCGAGAAAGGAATCGCGTCGGGTTTGAATTCAGCCATGGCGCGGCCGTCGCCGCCGATATGGTCGACGAATTTGACGCCGGCGAACTCATTGTGAATCTTGTCGTAAAGATTGCCCGGAATAAACCGGCTGGAGTCGAAGATGGTGATCGACGATTGCGGCACTCTTCCCTGCCCCGCCAACTGCCGGACGAGCGAAAGCAAGAGTTGGGGCGACGAGTTCAGGCGCTCGATGGTGCCATGGTCTACCGTGTTGTTGAGGTTGGCCTTGATGGCGATCTTCTCGCCGGCCTTGTATCCCGTGTTGCCGCGGCCATGAGTGCGATTAAAATAGCGAAAGATGGCGCTCCACGCCTGGGCATCGTTTTTTTGATCGGTGAGAGCACAGAGGGAGCGCGAGACCATATGGTCAATGACAGACTGACTGTTATTGGCATCCGTCCACCAGGATCCAGTCCCGTCCCAGGTGACGGCGGCCGGATCGTGCGCCCAGGTGACCCGCCCAGGAACTACGCCGCGCGGAACACCCAATGGAGAAAGCGTGGGTTCGAACAACGAGGGGCCCATACTGCTGGCAGCTGCAATTGACAGGGCAAATTGCCGGCGCGTCATTTCCATTTGTCTGACTCCTCCGTATACAAAGATAATGTCCTTGGCAAGGCCGGCTTCCCTGAAGGTTGAGAACTTCCTTCAGCCTTTCATCCTTTTTTTAGCCGGCTAACAACTCATCGCAATCACGGCACGCGAAAAAGAGAACATACGCAAGCAACCCTCTCTAGAGACCGGGAATTTTGATTTGAACTGCATAGAGCGACGCATGGGTAAGGATGTAGAGAGTTCGGTGATCGGAACCACCGAATACCAGATCGATCGGCCGCTCGGGAACATCGATTCTCCCCAAGAACCTTCCGTCCGGGCTGTAGACGAGAACCTGTTCCGCAGCGAGGTAGACATCGCCGTTCTTATCCTGCGCAACAGCCTCACCTCCGTCTTCGGCAAAGAGCGCAGCCGCACCGAACGATCCGTCGGATTGCACATCGACTTTGTAGGTCCTCTGCTCTGACTCATCTGTGATAAAGACGGGATGACCGGGAGCCACGCTTTCAAGGCCAGACGCGTGCAGCACGTTGGCCAACTTCGTACCCCAGCGCAGCTCGCCGTTTACGAAAGAATCGCTTGCCGGGATGAATACGCTGCCGTCTGGAGACACATATTGCCAAGGAGTCTTGATGGCCAGATCGGGACTGGACCAGACAGCAACGGGCAAGAAGGCAGTCATTGCCGGGCGCGGTTGCGCGGGTTCCGGTTTGAGCAACGTTATCTGCGTTTCGGGCGAGCCGGGACGAAAGGCGCAAACGGTGCCATTTCCCTGGTACGACACCACGAGCAGATCGCCGGTGCGATCAAAGGCGAGATTGACCGGATCGAGCGGGTTGTCGCGAACCACTTGAGCTTCGGAGTTCTCGAGCGACCAGCGGTAGATGCGCTGCCAGTGCGCGTCGACAAAGTAGAGCTGGCCGCCCGGATCGACGGCCGCGCCGGAAATGTTGAAGAATCCGGTTGCGAGCTGTTTTACTCGCGCGCCTTCAGGAAGAATCGATGATAGGTCGCTTTGAGCTGGCGGACCAGGCACGCCCGGCACATCGAGCGACGCAAACTCCCTGGCTCGAACCTCCTGGTGATGGGTTGCATCGGCAACGGAATTATCGAAGGACACCTTGCTGTTGCTATATACGTGCACATTGCGGAAGTGAATTTGACTCGACTGAGAAACCTTGATGGCGAAGGGAAACGGCTGATAACTGCTGACCACGCGGTAGCCGTGGTAGTTCGCAATGGTGATGTTCGAGGACTGCTCGATGGACAGGGGAAGCGCAAAGGGGCTTTCACCACGCTCTTCTTCGGTTTGGAGTGCGTCGATCTTCCAGTTCTTCACCCGCACAAGTTTCACTTCGTTACGGACATGATGCTCGCTGGATAGCTCATATACGTGCCCGGGAGTATCGGTATCAGAGACATACATGCCGGCTTGCGCAAAAGTGTTCGGTGTCCAGATGTCGGCGAAGGTGCCGCCCCCGCCGTCTGTCACCCACAAACTGGGATATTGATTGTCCCAGCGGCGGCGGATATCGGGATCGGCGGTGTGCGTGTTGTTGTAGGGATTCATTCGGGTCCCGTCCAGCGCATTGGTGCCATGGCCGCCCAGAAAGCGCACGTCGTCCATCAGAGAGTCCGCGCCCGCCTGCCATAGGGCACCAACGGCGCGGCTGTTGATTCCGTTGGTATAGAGGCCAATGCCGGTGACGATGTTGTGGCCGCCTAGTGGAGACTCGAGGAGCGGAACCGGCGTGCCGGGGCCTTGAAATGCACGTGTGCCGTCGGGTATGTCGAGCTGGGTCATGCTCGGGTGCAGGCCGATGAGCACAGTATCCGGGCGTAGCTTGATCGTCCCGGTAACGACGTAGCGCCCCATTGGCACATAGAGAACGCGATTTTCCGCGATAGCCCTGCGGATGGCATCAGTGTCGTCGGTGGTTCCATCGCCTTTCACGCCCAGCGAACGCAGGTTGACCCAGGAACCGGCGGGAGGAAGCGGTGGGATAGCCGGGCCAGGAGACGGAAGGGACGGTGAAGGTTTTGCGTCGAAACTGGTGCGAATCGCGCCCGTGTCTCCCGGCCCATGCATGGTGAGCCCATGCTCGAAGGAACGGACCTCATAATTTTCTGCCGGGCCGGCTACGTTCTGTCCACTATCGCGAAAATGGGCGAAAGTCTTTACGTTTTTACATGCTGCATTAACGACGTTGATTTCAGTCCGCGCGTTCTTCTCGTCGCTGATGGTGATTGCGGGGCCAGTGATGTTTTCGAAGCGAGAGTTCTCGATCCAGAGCTCGTCGGGATAGCCCGCGTCGATGTCGATGGCCTGTGGAACATTGCGAAACCCATCGTGAACCAGAACCAAGCCAGCCTCGTGTTCTTTGATAGCAGCAATGCTCTGGCCTTCGAAAGTGGAATCGAGCAGCGTATATTGCCAGCCTGGAGAAGGCCGGATGGTGACGATTCCGTATTTGCCACCGTAGAAATGGAGGTCTTCGCTTTCATTGCCGATATCTTTGAGAGCGGCGAGACCTGAGCCAATGTGAAAGTCAATGTGCGAGAGATAGCAGTGCTGCGCGACATGGAAACGGATGGCTACCGCAGCGGGATTGCCGGACCCCAGGTCGAAATCGACATTGCTCATTGCCGAGTAGAACGTGCCTGGATTTGCGTCGGGGATGGTGTTGTTCGGCGGCACAGTTCCCAGCGTCGGCGGTTCATCGGGACGGGCGGGAAACCGGTATTGCGCGTGAGTGCTGTCAGGACGGGCTCCTGCAAACAGAAACATGTAGCCGAGGTCACTTTGAAATCCGGGAGTGTTGGCTGGCAGAACGAAGACCGGACGATTCGCGCCGTAGCCGATGATGCGTACTCCCGGCCAGACGTAGATGGTTCGAGTGATCCGATAGCGGCCTTCGGGCACAAAGACAATGCCCTCACCGTGCTCCGCTTCGGCTGCGTCGATGGCAGACTGGATGACCGCGCTGCTGTCGGCCGAGCCAGTTGCGTCAATGGGGAAACGCGCATTGCCAAGATAAATGGCCTCTGGATCATCGAGGCGAGTTGAATAAACCGATTGCGCATGCAGCGGAACAAGAATTCCAAGGAATACGACAATCCAGGGCAGTGAACGCCATTTCAAATTCATAGGTCCCTCGCTGGGATCGAGGTAACGCGCGCGAATGTATGCAGCTTCCATGTTTCCGTTCATCCCCAAGATTCCGGGCTCGGAGAAAGCTCGGTCTTGAGCAGGGCGCCCTCGTTTCGCTATGGAAACTCAGCCACCTTGGGCAGGACGCGCGGCCCGATCGCGGTTGGACCTCCGGTATCGTCAATCACATTGGAGATTTCGCCTTTATTGCCCAGCGCCACCGTAATCATGTGATGGAACCGCACTTCGGGGCTGCGGGGAACTTCAATAGCGCGAGTGAGCGCGACAGCAGGATGCAAAAAAACACTGTAAACGCCGAGACCCCACGCTTGGTGACTGGTGACGCCATCAGCCACTTTATAAGAGGCCCAGCCATTGATGCCCTTGGCGCTGGTGTAACTTGCCTGGTCGGGCGGATCGTAGGGAATCTCGGATTGATAGAAATAAGTGCGGCCCGCGTTGCCATTCCACAGTACCTGAAACTGCTGGTGATGTTCGACAAAGAGACCGTAAGCCGTGACGCGATCGCCATTCACCACCAGGCCGCTGTCGCTGGTGTTGCTCGTCCATCCCACTCCAGCGCCGTGATCGGCACGCCAGATCCAGGTGTGATCGAGGATGGTTTCCGAGCTGTTGATGCGGAGGTTCACCTGCGCCCGGCCCAGAGTGGCGCCGCCGACACGGAAGAACACGTCGTGCAGGCAGATGGGATTTTGTTCGTGATTGGCATGGCTGCCCTCAGGCCCCACCTCGAGCAGCACCGGAGATGGCGCCGGCCCGGCGTCGAAAAGCAGACCTGTGATTTCGATGCCGTCAGCGTCAGCCGTCGTCATGGCTGCTGTGCCGCGCGTGGGCCGCAATGTAGCAAAGCCCAGGCCCATTACCACCGTGTTGGGGCGCGTAACGCGGATGGAATCGTCGAGGTCGTAGATTCCGGGCGTCAAAAACAGATTCTTACCTGCGGCCAGCTTTGCGTTGATACTTGCGGCGGTGTCGACCCCGGGGCGCGCGATGTAAAAAGTGCTCAGAGGAATTGAACGTCCCGGCGTGTTTCCGGCGCGCCAGGTGATGCCCTGGCTGGAGGTGCGCAACGCGGGTACGCGCACACTCCATTTACCCGCGGCGTCGACAACCAGAAACGGCTTCTCGCGGACGATGGGCGTATGTTCGACCTTGGTATAGGGCGGCGACGGCCATTCACCCTGCGGCGGATTGGGTACGCCGACAAAAACCATATTCCAATTCGAGCCGGTCCAGCTTTGCCACTCGCTGTTGCGCGAGATCCACTGCTGCTGCGTGCCCGAGTCCACATTGCCATCGATCGCCGTATCCGACATCCACCCGCCGCTGGCCCAGCCGTGGTTCTGATGCAGAACGAGATTGCCGCGAATGTGCATGCGGCGCAATGGCGCGGCCTGCGAAACCGCCCATTGCATGGTGCCGCCGGCCGGTGTGACCGAGAAACCTTCGGCGGCGCGCCAGAAGGTACAAGTCGCATTGTTGTTGGGCAGGCTGGCGTCGGCATGAACATTACCTTCGATGTGCACCGCGTCGGGCGTCGCGCCCAAGCCCAGCACCTGTGTGTAGAAACCTACGGGCACGTCCACGTGATACTCACCGGGCAGAAAGAGCAAAGCATAGCGCGCCGCGCCGAACTCGCTGTGTTGCTCGACAGCATAGACTTTGTCGATTTGTTCCTGAATTGCGGCCGACGGCATGGAGGGATCGAAGATCAGCACAGTCGGTCCAAAGTCAGGGTTCGGGGCCGGCTTTTGCGCGCGCCCCGGAAGGGCGAGAGAGGCCAGTCCCACGGCCGGGATGAAGACAAGTACATTCTTGAGAATGCGAGCGCCGAGGTTTTTCCTCATGATGCCGGCGACTCCCTGCGCGCGGCCACCACATACGGGCCCACCGCCTCGGAGGGTCGGGTTGTGGTGATGCTCTGAAGCAATGGTACAAGACAATCGTTTGTTACAAGGCGAACACTGCACCATTGCATGGATCGCAACGATCACAGCAGAACTCGAGCCCGATTGTCAAGGAGGGAGAGTGTGGAAGCTGGGCGGCTATCGTTCCAGCTTATTCGGCCGCGCATCACTATTGTCTTGTCCGGTTCCTGAATTTTCTCGAGTTCTCCTGTACCTCCTCCACATGCCGGCGCTCTTCAGACGGTTGCTGAACCGCCTGTTGATCTTTCCTGGCCTCAGTCACCGGAGGAGATTTTTCCTGGAAAATCTCGTTGGCCTGGGACGCACTCGAAAGCAGGTGATTGAATCTTATGCGGGTTGCACGCCATCTTGCTTTTACCGCTTTCTCCAAAAACGGAGCGAGACCTTTGTCGCTAGCAATCCTTCGCTCCTTCAAGAATTGCAGAATCGCCCCTGTCTGCGTCTCCAAATCTTCGAGAGCAGAAAACAGGTCTTCAAGCGCTTCTTGCACAGCCGCATCCGTCATAGATACCTCCAGAATCCCTGGGTTCGATACTCACGCTGCGCGCTCGGGTATCTCTATGCATGAATGCATGGTCTCGGATGGGGCGGCCGCAGAAGTGAAGGCCGACCTGGCAGCCGTTTTTAAGACCAAACTGCACAGCATTCGGAGTGGCGTCGAGCGCCGTCAAGGGCGTCCGCAGGGAGGTTCATCCCTGTGCTGGGATGGCTGCACGAGACGGAGCGCGGCAAATGGCCTACATTCCTTTAAGTGATTCATTAAAATAGCTTTAATAGAGAAGTAAATTCAAACCGGATGGCCGGCAGTTATGCGGCGAATCCCTGCCCCGCAATGCCTTCTATGCATACGGCAGGAACCGTCGTAGAATCAAACCCGCGGAGATTGCCTCTCGCGCACGCGTCGAAATGGATCGGACCAAAGATAAATTTCTATGCCTCGCTGCTCCATATAGCCATACCGGATGAACTGACGGCGACAAAACCACTCAGGGAGGGATCACCGTGGCGCCGATCGAGGATCATAACACCGCAGTTGCCAACTTCCCGCGCCAAGAGGAGTGTCTGCGGCAGATCCAGAAAATCCTTCACTCAGCGAGCTTTCGCAACGCGTCGATGCTGCAGCATCTGCTGCAGTACCTCGCCGCCAAGGCGTACGACAACGGCTCAGAAACGTTGAAGGAATACACCATCGGTGTTGAAGCTTTCAGCCGGCCGCAGGATTTTGATCCGAAGACGGACACCATTGTTCGAGTTCAGATTCATCGCCTGAGACAAAAACTAAAGGAGTACTACGACTCTGATGGAGTGCACGATCCAATCTGGATCGAAATTCCGAAGGGTCACTACCTGCCCACCTTTGAAGCCGTGGAACCGCCTGATGGAGGTCCAGTCCGCGAGCCCGCGCTGAAGCGCGAAGCGGCACTTCCGATCGAATTGGATGCGGAAGGAACCGGGACCCTGATTCCGGAGAAGGAGCATCGGGCCAGAAGGCCATCGATCTTGAACGCGACCATCGCTGCCGCATTGATGATCGCGATCTTCGGGGCAGGTATGTGGGTGGGAAACACACGGTTTCGCGCCGGCGCTCTAAAACAGCCGGCTGCGTCGAACTGGCCGACAAGCGCGGATAACTCTGCCGATTCGGTCAAGACTTTTTGGGCCAGCTTTCTCGGCAACGACCCGACGCCCGTCATTGCTTATCCCGATGCCGTATTCCTCCTTGACAACTTCAACGATCTGTTCCGATTCAAGCGCGGAGCAACGGATTTTCGCGGCGCTCCAGTCGATCCACACGTGGCGCAGGAATTTGCTTCGAATCCAGGCTTGGTGGCGCGAGCCGGCCAACTTTATTACGAAAACTCTTATCTTGGGTTTGGCGAGTTGAAGGCCGTCGGCATGCTTTCCAACTTATTCGGACAAATGGGATTGAAACCGGTGATCAAGCCGAGCCGCGAGGTGACGGTGGACGACCTCAAGCAGCATAACGTGATCATGCTGGGCTCG
>JASHYS010000442.1 GCA_030042915.1 Acidobacteriaceae bacterium | reverse complement strand
GGCACCATCAACGCCTTCGATCCGGTGACCGGAGAATTCAGGGGCACCATCCGCGACCGGTTCGGGCGGGTCATCGTTCTGAACAACCTGTGGGGTGTTGCCTTCGGCGGAGGAACCACGACCAATGGAGCCCTGAACGAGCTGTTCGTCACCGTGGGTCAGGGGATTGGCCCCAACGAATTGGCCGGCACCTTTGCAAAGATCGTCTTTAATCCTTTTTAGTCCATAACAAGCTTAGGGTCTGCTGTTAACTTTCGCACCTCCCGCAGGAAAGTAATCACAGACCCTACGGCCAGGACGCAACTAGGGCCGCCTCAAACGGGGCGGCCCTTTTTTTCGCGCAGTTGAGGGCGAACTTCGCTCGCCAGCCGCCGACCAGTGGCCGATGCCATCAGCTGCACTCCGGGCGATTTCATTGATAACGATTATGGCTCGATCTCAAAATGTCTTCGCGGCATCACTCAAATGTCATTGCTTTGTAACTTCTGCGGGTGCCCTCGCCGAATTGTCTTTGGACCTAGAGAGAATACATTCGGGGAGGTGGTGATATATGGTGAATGCCATGGAATTGGCGCCGGAAGCGCAGAGCCGCGCTGCGTCCTCAGTCAACCTGGGCACGATCCTGATTATCGAGGACGATCCGCGGATGCAGCGGACCCTGGAGCGGACTTTTGCGCAGGAACACTACTCCACGGTGATTGCCGGTGACGGACAGAGCGGACTTCAGCTGTTCCACAGTGAACGTCCGCTGGCCGTGGTGCTCGACCTGATTCTTCCCAATACATCCGGCCGTGAGCTGTGCCGGATGTTCAAGCAGATCTCGAGTGAAACGCCGGTGGTGGTATTGAGTGCGATCAGCGAAGTAGCAGACAAGGTTCTTCTGCTGGAGCTGGGCGCCGACGATTACGTGACCAAGCCATTCAGCCCGCGCGAATTGACGGCGCGAGTGCAGGCCGCGATTCGGCGCCAGCGCAAGCCTTCGGCGCCGAACACATACCGCTTTGGCGAATGCGAGGTCGACTTCAAGAAGATGACGGTGCTGCGCGCAGGGAATCCGGTGGTGCTCACGGCCCATGAATTCAAGCTTTTGAAGTTTTTCACCGACCATGCGGAGCGCGTTCTCAGTCGCGATGTCCTGCTGAACCAGGTATGGGGATACAACTCTTATCCCACCACGCGAACGGTGGATAATCAGATTCTGAAGTTGCGCCAGAAGTTGGAGCCCGATCCGACCAACCCCAAGCATCTGCTCACGATCTACGGCGCTGGATACAAATTTGTCCCTTGATGAACCACCTCGTCGCAGCCCCTTGAGCGACTCCTCCGCGGGAACCGGGTGGGCGCACCAGAAACCGGGTGTCCGCACGCATGTTCTGCTGGTGGTAGCGATGGCTGCCATCATCGCGCTGGTCACGGGCCTGAGCCTGCTGCTCGTCCGTCACCATTTACGCAATCAGGTGGCCAACGATCTTGCGCAGGATCTTATTCATTCGGTGGTGGCATTCGAGAAACTGCAGGCCGAACAGCTGAGCGCATTGGAGCGCCAAAATGAGCTGCTCTCGCAGCTGCCCACTCTCAAAGCGCTGATGACGAGCGGCGATGATCCAACCATTCAAAATGAAGCCTCGGAGTTCTGGCGCCTGAGCGGAGCGGATCTTTTTGTGCTCACCGATCCCAGCGGCCGCGTGGTGGCAAGCTATGCAAAAAGCGCCGTTGATGAGACAGCTCTGGGCGAAGGAGTGAAGGTACTGCTGGCCTCTCCAGACAAGCATTACCTTATTGGCGGCGGAGCGCTTTTTGCCTGCTCGGTACGGCCTTTGTATTTCGGCAGCGAAGAGGAAGGAACGCTGCTGGGCTACGTGGTGAGCGGAGTTTCCATTGAACGCGCGCTGCGCGAGATCAGCCAGCCCGCCGATGCTGAGGCCGGCTTTGTGAGCGGCGGCCAGGTGGTGGCCAGCACTCTGGCGCCGGCCGATCAGGCAAGCCTGGCGCAGCAGTCGTCGTCCCTTTTGGCAACCGGCCAGACCACCGCCGCAATCATGCTTGGCGACACGCGATTCCTGTACGCCAAAGAAGATCTTTCAGCAGCGGCAACATCTCCGCTGCAGCTTGTGGTGTTGAAGTCATTCGAGCCTGCAGAGCGCACCATCAGCGACATCAACCGCCTGGTGCTGATTGTCGGCTTGCTGGCGCTCGTATCAGGCACGGCCTTGATGATCGTGGTTTCGCGGCTGGTCACGCATCCGCTGGAAGAGCTTTCGAATAGCGTGCGCGCATTTGGGATGGGAGACGTGGGACACGCGGTGCCGCAGCGCGGCACGCAGGAGGTGCGGGAACTGAGCACAGCGTTCTCGCGGATGCGCAGTGAGATTCAGAAAGCCAACCGAACGGTGCTGGAGTCGGAGCGCCTGGCCACCATTGGCCGCATGGCGAGTTCGGTATCGCACGACCTGAGGCATTATCTGGCGGCCATTTATGCCAACGCGGAGTTTCTCTCATCCGATCGCTTCACGTCAAAAGAGCGCAGCGAGATTTTTGCCGAGATCCGTGCCGCGGTGGCCGGAACCACCGAGATGCTGGAGTCGCTGCTGGTTTTCAGCCGCACCGGCGCCAGCATCAAGCGGCAACCTGAGTCGATCACGATCCTGGTGGAAAGAGCAGCCGCACTGGTCCGAACGCACCCCGATGCAGAAGGCGTAAAGCTGGTGACCCACCTGGGCGATCCTTCGCAATCGGCTGCGGAGGTTGACGGCAAGCAGATGGAACGGGCGGTTTCGAACCTCATATTGAATGCATGTCAATCGGCGCGATCGATGGGAGCGGCAGCGTGCGTGGTTGTCGCGCTGGAGACTCAGAAACGTCAGATTCTTGTCAAGGTAACCGATAACGGCCCCGGCGTTCCGCAAAAAATCCGCAACAGCCTCTTTGAACCGTTTGTCAGCGAGGGCAAGCAAAAAGGTACAGGCCTGGGCCTGACGTTGGCTCACTGCATCGCTCTGGAGCATGGAGGAGAAGTGGTCTTGCTCAGCAGCCGTCCGGGCGAAACGATCTTCCAGATGTCGGTGGCGCGCGCGCTTTCAATGCCAGACGAAAGGGATACTTCGGAACGCGGCCGCCAGGAACAGGTGATTCCCGATGAAAACGTTCGAATCTAACCGAGATGAGTGTTCCGGCGCGAGCCTTGTGGTCAAAGGAAGTGTGCTTGCCATGATGGTTCTGGTAGCGGCCGGCGTGCTGCGAGCGCAGACTGCAAACCAGGCCAGCATTACAGAGAAGGTAGCGCAACTGACCGACGCCATGGCGCGCACGCAGGCCCAATTGGAAAGTTCGCTGCGCGATATGGATGAAATGCGCCGGCAAATGGCCGAATTGCAGCGTGAGCTGGCGGCCAATGGAATCGCGGCGCCAGCGTCTGCGGCTGCTGCTTCTGACGCGGAGCAACCGGCCTCGCCGGCCACGGAAAATGCGTCCGCCATTGAAGAGCTACGCGAGCGAGTGACGATGCAGGAGTCAGAGATCGCAACGCAGGAACAAACCAAGGTGGAAAGCGAGTCGAAGTATCCGGTGAAGATCACGGGAATGCTGCTGATGACCGGGTTCAAGAACACCAGCGCGGTGGACGTGCCTGCGACTCCGTCTGTGGCAGTGGGAGGGCAAGGCAACGCAGGCGCTACCGTTCGCCAGACGGTGCTCGGATTCGACGCGCGCGGACCGCATCTGTTCGGCGCCACCAGCTTTGCCGACCTGCGCATCGACTTCTACGCCAGCCAGGGCGTCAGTGCGCCTTCGAGCAGCTACTCCGGTTACTTCAACGCCAGTCCTGCGCTGCTGCGCTTGCGAACGGCCCACGCCGGTCTCGATTGGGATCGAAGCCAGCTCTATTTCGCGCTCGACCGGCCCATCCTCAATCCTGACGCGCCCACGTCACTCACAGCAACTGCGATTCCAGCACTGGCGTGGTCAGGAAACCTGTGGACATGGAATCCACAGATCGGTTTCACGCAGAATCTTGCGCGGCCAGGTTCCACCGGGATTCAAGTGCAGGCAGCCCTCATCGACGTGGGCGATGCGCCATTGACTCCCGCCGTCGCGCCCTCTTCAGCGGTAGTCTCGGTTCCGCCCACCAGTGCAGAGCAAAGTTCCAAGCCCGGAGTGGAAGCTCGCGTGGCGCTTGCCGGGGCGGGCGAAGACGATCGCCGCATGCACATCGGCGCCGGCGGCTATTTTGCCGAGCACTCGAGTTCGCTGGGGAGGAGTTACGATTCATGGGCTTCGACTCTGGACGTGAGACTGCCGTTGATCGCGCACCTTGAATTGAGCGGGAACTCCTATCGCGGCGCTGCACTCGGCGGTCTGGGCGCGGGCGGATTCAAGGACTTCGCCTACAGCCCGAACCCCTACACGGCGGGCTACTATCTGCGGCCGCTTGACGACGCAGGTGGATGGGCACAGCTGAAAGAGCGGGCCACAGAGCGGCTGGAATTCAATGCCGCTTACGGAATGGATAACGTGTTTGCCGGACAATTACGCCGCTATTACGTCGAGGGCGGATCGATGATTCAGAATCTCGCCCGCAACCGCACCTTCAGCGGAAATGTGATCTACAGCCCGAGCGCTTATCTGCTGTTTTCGCTCGAGTACCGGCGAATCGACAGCATACCGGTGGAGGACACTGGCGCCTCAAGCAACGTGATTGGTGCGGGCGCGGGGTACAGATTTTGATGCTGCAGATTTCGTGGTCGCGCCGGCTTCTGTGCGCTGCGTTGTTTGCGCCTGGTTTCACGTGCGCTCAGGAGCATCTGCCCGCAACGGCGACGGCCGAAGTTCGTCTGCGCGTGATCTCATCGCTGCCCGGCAGCCATGGCGCGGTGCCGGGCGTCGCGTGGCTCACGCCGCTTCATGGTACTCAGGTCCCGCCGTTTGCTCCGCAAGGAAGCTACGCGCTTGTGCAAAAGAACCGAACCTTTATTCCGCATTTGCAGGTGATCCCGGTGGGCGCCGTGGTTCAGTTTCCTAATGCCGATCCGTTCTACCACAATGTGTTCTCGCTTTTTGAAGGCAAGCGATTCGATCTGGGCCTTTATGAGGCTGGATCGAGCAAGTCGGTAACCTTTCCGCGCGAAGGCATTTCCTACATTTTCTGCAATATTCATCCCGAGATGAGCGCGGTGGTTCTTGCCTTGTCCACTCCACTCTACGCGCTGGCCGACGCGAACGATGCATTTGTGCTGCGTCGAATTCCGCCTGGCGAATACAGATTGCACATCTGGATCGAAGGTGTTCCGCAACCGTCGCTCGACGGCCTGGCAAGGACACTGCACGTCGCCGGCCGCGATTTTGACCTCGGGACCATCAGCGCGCCCATCGCGCAGCCGCATGGTATGACGCACATGAACAAGTTCGGCAATCCCTACGACAAGAATTCTCAACCAACGTATTAACGCGTCGCTCTTTCCCGGGTTGGCCACGTCTTCTATTGGCGATTGGCTACTCCCTGTTCCCTCTCCTCCTGGCTCCAGTCGCAGACCATCTCGCGCCGCTTCTGGGAGCTTTCCTCGGCCCACTCCAGCAATCGCGCCACGCGCCAGCCGTCGCGGCCGGTGACCGGCGCGGGAGCTTTTCCCAGCAGCGCATCGCGAATGCCGGCGAAGTAGAGACGGTAGTCGCCGCGGACAGGCGGGATGGGATGGCTGACTGAGCCGCCGTCGACGCCAACGTGCAGGACGCCCCATGCCGTCGACGCCTCCTGGCCCCAGGCCGGATCGTCGATGCGTGTAGTTTTGTTCAGCGCGGCCTCCTGCGGGTCCACGCCATTCTTCCAATAGTTGGCCCTGGTGCCGCGCAGATGGAAGCGCGGCGAACCGGGAAGCGTCAGGCCGTTGGCGCCGAGAGTGACCATCAGGCCCGGATACCGCAGGCGGATGGTGATGGAGTCGTTGACCCCCGGTCCGTCTTTTCGCGCAGCACTTCGGCGCTCACTGCCTCCGGCAGTCCGAAAAGCACCAGCGCCTGGTCGGCGAGGTGCGGCCCGAGATCGAGCAACGTGCCGCCGCCGTTCTCTGCCTTCTCCTTCCACACGCGTTCGGTCATCGGCGCCGGGCGCCAGCGATCGAAGCGCGATTCGAGGGCCACAAGGCGCCCCAGCGAACCTTCATGCAAGAGTTTCTGAACTGTCAGGAAGTCGCTGTCCCAGCGGCGGTTATGAAACGGCGCCAGCAGCGCGTTGTGCTTTTTCGCCAGCACGATCAGTTCGGCGGCCTCGACCGACGTGACGGTCATCGGCTTGTCGACGACGACATTTTTGCCGGCGCTCAGAATCTCCTTCGCGATCGCGTAGTGAGTTCCGTTGGGCGTGGCAACAACGAAAAGCCCCAGCGAGGCGTCGGCCAACATGGCATCGAGAGAGCGGTAGACCGTAATGCTGGGATAACGCTCCGCCGCCTTGTTCGAGGTGCGCTCCATGACCGCAGCCAGCTCCAGCCCCTCGACCGACGAGAGCAGCGGCGCGTGGAAAACGCGACCCGCCATGCCGAAACCAACCAGACCGACACGAATCATGAGAAAGACAGCTCCTAGCTACTA
>JASHYS010000441.1 GCA_030042915.1 Acidobacteriaceae bacterium | reverse complement strand
CGGCTGACGCCGTGATCGGGAAGGCCCGCCGAAAAGGCATAGCCTGCGCTGGTGGTGGCGAGCGCTTCAAATCCCAGGTGTGCCAGCAGGCGCGCCGTGCCGACATCCCAGGGATTGGGGATGATAAACGCGCCCGGGCGCTCATGAAGGGCGCGAAAGGCGAGCGCTTTTTCGAGTTGCGTGGGCATGTGAGCTTGCGCGAAAAACAGGCGCGCGGCTTCGGCTGACCGTGCGTCCTGTTCCCTTCCCGTCTTTAAGCCGGCCGGCCGAGGTCATTGCGCCAGGCGTGCCCCGTTTGCTCGAGCAGGTGGTCGGCACACTCGGGCCCCCAGGAGCCCGCGAAATAATTCGGAAAGACTTGCGGCTTTTTTGCGGCCCAGGCCTGCAAAACAGGCGTGTAGAGGGCCCAGTTGGTTTCAACACCATCGCGGTGAGCGAAAAGCGTCTGGTCGCCGAGCATAGCGTCGAGAAGCAGGCGCTCGTAGCCGTTGGCTGTGGACTTGCCGAAAGCAGTCTCGTAATCGAAGTCCATATTGACGGGGCAAACAGCCATCTCAGAGGTGGTGGGCACCTTGGCGCCGAAGCGCAGCGCAATGCCTTCGTCAGGCTGGATGCGGATGGTAAGCAAGTTGGGCAGGATTTCGCTGCACGGGCCGGATGTGGCCAGGCGATCGAAAATAAGCAGCGGCGGCTGCTTGAACTGGATGGAGATTTCGGTGGCGCGTTTCTTCATGCGCTTGCCGGCGCGGAGAAAGAAGGGAACGCCGGCCCAGCGCCAGTTTTCGATGGCCAGTTGCAAAGCGGCGTATGTTTCAGTGCCCGAATCGGGATTGACGCGGTCCTCGTCGCGATAGCCGATGACGTGTTCGCCATCGACGATGCCGGGGCCGTACTGGCCGCGCACCGTGTTGAGGATGGGGATGCTGGGAATGGCTTGCCAGACCTTGAGCTTCTCACGGCGCACGCTGTCAGAGTCGAAGCTGGAGGGCGGCTCGAGAGCGACGAGCGCGAGCAGCTCCATCATGTGGTTCTGGACCACGTCGCGCAGCGCGCCGGCTTTCTCGTAGAACGGTCCGCGGCCCTCCACGCCGATGGTTTCGGCCGCCGTGATTTGCACGTGGTCAATATAGTTGCGTTTCCAGATGGGCTCAAAGATGCCGTTGGCGAAACGGAAGACGAGCAGGTTCTGGACCGTCTCCTTGCCCAGGTAGTGATCGATGCGGAAAACCTGGCTCTCCTGGAAGACGGCGTTGACTTGCTGGTTGAGCAGGCGGGCGGAGTCGAGATCGTGACCGAACGGCTTCTCGATGACCACCGCGACACGGCCTTTTTCAGGCTGCGCCATGCCTTGCGCGCCCAGGTTCTGAACGATGCCGGCAAAAAATTCGGGCGCGGTGGCCAGATAGAAGAGCCGGTCGGGGCCGATGTTCTGTTCTTCTGCGATGCGGTCGAGCTCGGCCTTGAGCGCTGCATAGTGGCCGGGGTCGTCGAAATTGAGCGCGAAATAGCTGATGTGACTGACGAAACTATCCAATTTGGCGTCGGACTTGTCGACATCTCCGAACTCAACGATTCCCTCGCGCATGTCTTGCGCGAACTCGTCGCCGAGCGGACGGCGTGCCACGCCGACGATGGCGAATTTTTCGGGCAACAGGTTGGACTGAAACAGGTGATAGAGCGCGGGCAGCAGCTTGCGCTTGGTCAGGTCGCCGGAGGCGCCAAAGATGACGAGGATTGCGGGGTCGGGAATCTGCTCGGCGCCCCTGGGGACTTGAGAAAGATCAGCGGGGCTCACTCGCATTTGAACAGTGGCCATGGTTGATTCAACCTCCGGGGTTGGAGACGAGCTCCTAGCCACCAGCCGCTAGCTTCCAGCTCATTTTGCGAGAACAGATGCCGTCAATCTCGCGGGGATGCGCTAGAAGCTTGAGGCTGGAAGCTGGATTTACTTCTTTGCCTTGGCGAAGCGCTTGTTCACCTCCGCCCAATTGACGACGTTCCACCACGCGGCAAGGTAGTCGGGACGGCGGTTCTGATACTTCAGGTAGTATGCGTGCTCCCACACGTCGTTGCCCAGAATGGGATAGATCCCCTGGTTCAGCGGTGAATCCTGGTTGGCGGTGGTGATGACCTTGAGCTTTCCGCCCTGAAAGACCAGCCAGCCCCATCCGGAGCCGAACTGCTTGGCGGTGGTTTCGTTGAAAGTTTTCTTGAAGGCCTCGAAATCGCCGAAGTCGGCCGAGATCTGCTTGGCAAGGTCGCCCGTAGGGTGGCCACCGATGCCTGAGGTATTGGCGGGTCCCATGATGGTCCAGAACATGGAGTGGTTGGAATGGCCTCCGCCGTTGTTGCGCACGGTGGTGCGGATATCCTCGGGGACCGCGTTCAGATCGCTGATGAGATCGTCGACCGACTTGGCGGCCAGATTGGGGTGATTGGCCAGGGCAGCATTTACGTTGGTGACGTAGGTCTGGTGATGTTTGTCGTGATGCAGGTGCATGGTTTCGCTGTCGATGAAGGGCTCAAGCGCTTTGTAGTCGTAGGGTAGCGCCGGTACTTCGTATGCCATTGGGGAATTCTCCTTCGTTCGGATTGTACTGTGTCGACATGGCCCGTCGTATAAATGGATGGATGCGCAAGCGCACGCCCTGGGTGCGAGGAAAATTCACAGGTTGGGATGGATGAA